>DQLO01000092.1 GCA_015660155.1 Verrucomicrobiota bacterium | reverse complement strand
GATTTTCTGACTGTAGCGCCCGGAAAGTTGGCCCGGAAATTGCTGCTATGGAGGCGACATGGAAGTTGAAAAGCCATCCCCCCCCCGGGAGGCGGGTCATTACTCGCTGCCCCCCGTTGACCTCGGGCCTACTGCGGACTGGTTCCGCGCGGGCAATTTCTGTGGCGCGGCGGGCGATCAAGGCGATGCCGGATGGCGTCGGGCTGCGGCGCTGGGTTTGGTGGGTCGGATGGATCTCGCCCTCGATGCGCTGGAACACGAGACCGATCCCGAGGCGCGATTTTATTTTGCGTCGGCGTTGTGGATGGCCAAGCGCGAAGACGAGGCGAAGGAAGTTTTACGCGAACTGGATTTGCCGGAAGCAGTGGAGTTGCTGCGGCTCATCAGCAAGGATCGCATTGAGGTGGTGGCGCAAACGGTTTGGGAGGACGGGGATTTCACGGATGACAAATTTACACTGCAGCGCATAGGGCTAAATCGCACTCGGCGCGATGAAAATGGAAACATCATTTTGGACAGCCGTCCGGTGACGCCTTTTTTGAAGGCGGCGGATTCCATCAAAGGCACGCCGGATTTTTATTTTGCCCACATGATTGAGTGGCAGTTTCTGCCCAACGACTTGGACGAGCTGCCCTTCCCCGTTTTCGGCACCACTTCGGACTTGGACTTGCACATCCAAAATAACGCACCGGTGCTGCCGGTGTTTGACGAGGTAATCACCGTGGGCGCAGAGGAATGGGCCAAGGCGTCCACGTTGCGACCGGGACCGGTTTGCACTTTCCCTAAACTCTTCGGGCTCGATTTAAAATGCCTGCCCATCCTTGAAGAGAACTGTGTGCGCGATGTGGATTTGTTCATCTCCGGCACCATGCGCAGTCCGTATCACCCGGACAAGGCGCGGTTACTGCAACAATGGATTGATGAAGACTGTGCTCAAATTCGGCACATTGATGGATTTTTGGCGCCGGCAGAATATTACGCCGAAATGGCCCGAGCCAAGGCATCCTTCACCTATGTTCGGCATCCGGGCAGCATGCCTTCGCGGGGCATCGAATCGCTGGCGATGGGTTGCGCGGTGCTGACGCAGGAAGAAAGTGCGTTGCGATTGTTTGCCGGCGAAAACGAAGGCGTGGTGGCGTATCACACGGAGCGGGATGACCTGATGGAGAGCCTGCAAAAGATTACAGGCAACTGGGAAAAATATCGGGACGCTGCTCAACGCGGACGGACGTTGGTGCGCACGCAATTCGCTCAATCTATTTGTGGTTCTCAATTCCTGCGTTTTCTCACTGTGCGCGCGGCAATCGCCAAGGGACGCAGCGGACGCGCTGAAGCGCAGCCGCATCAGAAACGCGTAATAACTTCGCGCGGCTGGGCTTACCCTCCCACAGTAAACTACGCCCACATCAAGCACAACCTGCAGGAGGCAAAGGAACAACACGGCAAAACCGAACACGCCGCTCCAGCCATCAACGCCGCGCGCGAGCTGGATCTTTACCTGACCGAGGACATGCCGGCTTTGGTGGATCGATCCGAGCGGCTGGGCATGGTGCAGACGTTTGAGCGTGAAAATGAATTGCTCCACAACGTGGCGCGGAAAATTTATGAGGATGGCTGGAAACAGCATCCGCATTCGCTGGTGCTGCGGTTTAACGCGCTGCGGCACGCGTTCCATTTGGGCGATCCGGCGGGCGTGGAGAAGGCGCTGGAGGTCACGCGCGAATCGCTCGCCCGACCGGTCGACCACTGGCATGTGTATGCGGAAGAAGATGTGATGCCATGGGATTATCACAGCACGTGTTTTGATTATCGCAGCTACTTTGACACACTCACCCAGGCCCTGGGCAAAGGCGTGGTGGAAAGCGAGCCATTGGCCAACCTGATCCGCGCTTCACTGGCCCATTACCTCGGCCAGTACACCGGCGAGGTGGAGCCACTGGAGCAGGCGGTGGATTGGAATCCGGATTTCCCATATTACCGTTACGCACTGGCGCGCGCACTGCTGCATCGGCGCGAGCCGGGCGATGTGGCGCGGGCCGTTGTGTTGCTGGATCAGTTGGCGCGGCGCAGCATTATTTTGGAACCGGCATTTTTGTTGCTGGTAAAATGCCACGAGCTGCTGGGCGAACCGGTGCCGGGCCTGGATGAATTGGAAAGCCGCTACCGGCGGATGCAAAAGGGTTCGGTGTGCAGTTCATATTCCTCAAGCGAGTACGACAAAGTAGATTTGGTGAAACGCCCCGGGCAGGAAGCACTGCCATTGGCGGTCGACCCATTTGAAACAGAAGCCAACGAGCCAGTGCGGGTGGACAGCGAACGAGCGGCACATTTGGTGCGGCCCACGGGCGCGCGACCGAAGAAGAAAATTTTGCTGGTCGGCTTCGAATGCGGCAATTGGCAGAACGCCAAAGCGTGGTCGTATAATGGTTTTTATGCGCTGGAAGAAGGGTTGGCGGCCAATGAAGTGGAATTCCGAACCCTGCCGGCACTGGCGGGTGTGCCATCGGATCATCCCGCCTCTTGGCTGGGCCAGGCGAAATACTTTTTTTTGCACGAAGAATTTGATCAGGCGTGGATTTGGATTACGCACAATGATTATGATCCGGAATTTCTGGAATGGATAAAGAGCAAAACCGACGTGCGCGTGGGTGTGATTATGGAATCGCTGGAGCACACGCTGGAAGAGGAGGAGCAACACCGCGATCTCGCCGGTCGCCGTGAAAAAGTGAAGGGCCATCTGCGGCATTGCACGCACGCGCTGACTTTTGATGATCGTGATGCGGAAACGCTGGCGGAGGAATTGAATATCCCCACGATGTGGTGCCCGCCGGTGGTCACTTGGCGCGAGGTGTGCGATTCGGTGATCTTGCCCGAGCCGGGGCCGGCGGCGTTTCAGGGCACGATTTATAATTTGGAACGGAAAGCGCTACTCGAATCCGCCATTGGCGAGGGGTTGCTGACCCAGCCGCCCTTGCCCGAGATTGGTTCCGGTTTTCCGCGCCAGTTTGATGTGCTGCAAATTAACTCGCTCAATCGCGTGAGCCTCTACGACGTGGCCGAGCCGGCTTGGCTGGATGAATATCTGGTGAACCTCCGCCGCCTGCGCCGTCGCTTGAACGATCTCTGGATGGAGGGCCTGCAACAAAGCTACGCGCAGGTGAATTTGCCTTCCCTGTTCAAATGCTACGCCGGGCGCGTGGTGGAAAGCATGGCAGCGGGGAGGCCGGTAATTTCGTGGGATCCGCCCCGTGCTCGCACACGCGCGCTCTTTTCGCCGGGGCAGGAAATTGAATTGTTTGACCGCGACGATGAGCACGGGCTGGCGCAAGCTATATTGCGGTTGCAGGAAAATCCCGAGGCCGCCCAGCAGATGGCGGAACACG
>DQLO01000075.1 GCA_015660155.1 Verrucomicrobiota bacterium | reverse complement strand
GCCCACGGCGCGGCCTTGGCGAATGACGAGGGAGCGCATTTCGGGCGGCGGGAGTTTGGAGCCGACAATTTCCACCACCACAAAAGCGAGGCCTTGATCCACGAGCATCACGCGACCGGCATCGTTGCCAGCGGGCACGGGGGGCGGTGTATGTGTTCTGGGATTGGGGTTGCCTTTGAGGCCCGTCTTGGGGCCGTCATGGCCGAAGTTGTTGCCGGCACTGCCCAGGGGATTGGCCGATGGATCCTCCTTGCCCTTAAGGTATCCGCATCCTGTGAATGCAGAGACGGCAAGCGCCAGCAGATAGTAAATTGGGATCCTCCTTGTCACCCTTAACTGCGGGCAGACTATGGAATTTGCGGGCTTCGTCAACTGAAGGTTGTTCACAAGCTTGGGATAGTGTGTGAATAATCAGCAAGCGGAAAAGCTGATTGGGTCTGCTCAGCACCCGTGTCATCCCCTCTTTTTGAGTTGCTTTTTGCCCGCACTAGGATAGGGTCGGCGGATGGAGTGTATGAGCATCAAACGCATTATTCGATTTGGAATAGTGATGGCGATATTTGCATTTGGGCTAACCGGTTGCTCTAGCATTCACGTGGATCAAAGCATTTCGCCGGCGACGTTTCTGTTGCCGGGGCTGTTGGGTGAACACGAGGCCAAGGAGGCCGGGGCAGTGCCATTGGTGGCCCGGCATTCCCGCTAGGGTTCGCGCCCGCCACAATCTTCACCGCCACGCGGGCTGCGGGCCTGTGATGCAAGCTCAACTTTTTCCACGCTTGCTTTTTCTGAAACACGCTTCTTTCAACGGTTTTTCCGGGGTCAAGTGAATTTCTTTTTTCAGCGTACCAAAAAAATTTCATTTCGTGTTGACGGGGAAACGTCAACCTGCCATGGATAACCTTTCCGTTTTTGGACATAGAATTTTGACACATGCCACGAGGTAAAAAAGGAACACGCAAGCCGGCGCCCAAGAGTGGCGCGGCGTTGAAATATGATGCGCACGCCACCGCGCTGGAGGATGCCTATGGCATGTTGGCCGATTTGCGCCGCGAGCTAGCTGACTCCCGCGAGGACGTGGATGAGCGCGAGGACATCCTCGAGCTGTTCGCCAAATGCAAGGACGAGCAGCGGGCGTGGCTGTTGCTGGAGGATTATTTTTCCAAGCTGAAGCTGAGCCGCAAGGATTTTCCCGGGGATGATTGGTGGGATGACGTGGCGAAGGCGAAGGGCAAGAAACGGCTGGAGGCATTGTCAGTCGTATTCCTGCGCGCGGGACGCCAGATGCCCGCGGAGTTGAACCAGCACGCGAACCTCAAGCGCTTCAACGAAATCGAAAAGGCCGAGCGCGAGCGCGCGGTGTTCAAGGAGCTGGAGCATTGGATGTTCCCGCCCGCGCCGAATCATCTCGATGCCCCGCGCGCATCCATCCGCGCCGTAGCCGTGCCGGAACCCGAAGACCTCGATTCAAGCCTGCAAACCTTGCGAGTAGAATTCGTGGTGCGTCGGCCGCGCACGGGCGACCGCAAGAAATCCATCACCAATTTAGTAGACCTCACCGTGCGCGCGGCGCACGAACAGGAACTCTTTCCCGCCGAGGATTGGGAATTCATCGAGTGGGTCACCGAACATTATGGCGACGAACTCAAGGGACACGACAGCCTCAGCCTCACCGGCCAGCCGTTGCTGCAATGGCTGGCGCATTGGGGCGGCCAATCGCGCCTGCAACCGGGCGTGGATTCCCCGCCCTACGAATTCCACGGCCAACTCGCCGAGCTGAGCCCCTCGCTCAAAAACGGCACGGACATCCTCGCCTTCACCCACACGTTACTGCTGCCCGATGGCCGCGAGGTGCCCCTGGAGGAATCCAAGTTTTTCGCCGGCCGCCCCACGATGGTGCTGGTGGATAACACCTTTTATTTCCTGCGCAACAGCCCGCCGGCATCGCTCCTCAGCAAATGGGTGGGCAATCCGCGCGCGCCGATCAACAAACTCAGCACGCGCTTCATCACCGAACTGCGCCGCACCCACGTGCGCGAGGGCATCGACTGGAATGATCTGTGCGAATCGCACACCGCCAAGCCGCTGTTCATTTTGGAAATGCACGGCGACCGCCTCGAGCTGCGGCTGCAAGCCAAGAGCGACATCGACGGCAGCCTTTGGGAATGGACCGGCCACGAATGGCACATCAAAGCCAAAGGCAAACGCCGCGCGGACAAGCCGCAGGTTTTGGAGGATGAACGCCTCGAGCCTTCCATCGAATGGCTGCGCAAGCTCGATTGGTTCACGCCCGAGCCCGGCTTGTGGGTGGGCGATGCGAATGAAAATTTTCTCAACGTGCTCGCCAGCGTGTGGCACGAGCGCCCGCAGGACGCGGAATTTCTCGGCAACGATTCGTTCCAGCGCCTGTTCCTAAAACCCAAGCGCCTAAAGCCGAAGCTCATCGTCAAGGGCAGCGGCATCGATTGGCTTTCGGTTTCCACCGAGTGGGAAGAGGAAGGAATGAAGCTCACCAAAAAGGATTTGGAAAGCCTCGCCCAGGCGACCAGCCGCTTCGTGAAACTGCCCAGCAAAGGCTGGGTGGAGCTGGACGTGGACGCCACCCAACGCGCGCAGGAAACAATGGCCGACCTCGGCCTCGACGGCCTCGAAACAGGCACGCAAAAAATCGCGATGGAACAAGCCGCGCATCTCGGCGAAGACGCGCTCGCGCAATTCGGCGATGACAAACAGGCGCAAAAACTCCGCGACCGCATCGAGCAATTCGAGGGCATTCCCACCAACGACCTGCCCGAGGGCATCCTTGCCGAACTGCGGCCGTACCAACATTCGGGCTTCGAATTTCTCTGCCATCTGCAGTCCATGCGCCTCGGCGGCATCCTCGCCGACGATATGGGCCTCGGCAAAACGCTCCAAACGCTCGTCTATGTTAAGTGGCTCAAGCACCGGAAAAAACGCGGGAAATCCAATCCGTGCTTGGTCGTGTGCCCCGCCTCGGTGATGCACAACTGGAAACGCGAGGTGGAAAAATTCACGCCGGATATGTCCGTGCTCGTGCTTGAAAGCGGCGCGGCGCGCCACGAGATGCGCAAGCAAATCCCCAACTTCGACATCGTCGTCACCAACTACTCGCTGCTCCGGCGCGACCTCGAGGACTTGCAGCGCTATAAATTCAACGCCATTATTCTCGACGAAGCGCAGTTCATCAAAAACCCCGGCGCGCAGGTCACCCAATCGGTGAAGCAACTTTCCTGCAAAATCCGCCTCGCCCTCACCGGCACGCCCTTGGAAAATCGCCTGCTCGATTTGTGGAGCATTGTGGACTTCGTGCAGCCGGGCTATCTCGGCGATGAAAAACATTTCAACTCAATGTACGACCCCGCCGGAGGCGACAGCGAAGAAGCCATCGCCAATCGGCGCATCGCCCGCAAGCGCCTCTCCTCGCGTCTGCGCCCCATCCTGCTCCGACGCGTCAAAACCGAGGTCGCCAAGGATTTGCCCGAACGCATCGAGCAACGGCACGACTGTGAGCTAGGCACGGATCAACGCAAACTTTACCTCGCCGAACTCCGCCGCAGCCGCGACACGGTAATGGAAACCATCCAAACAAAAGGCGTCGCCAAGAGCCGCCTGCAAGTGCTCGCCGCCCTCACGCGACTGCGCCAGATTTGCTGCCACCCCTCGCTCGTGGGCAACGACTCCTCCTCCGGCAAAACCGATGCGCTCTTCGATCTGCTCGAACCATTAGTCGCACAGGGCGAAAAAGTTTTGGTCTTCAGCCAGTTTGTGCAGATGCTGAAAATTTTGGAAAAAGATTGCGGCACACGCGAGATCCCCACGCACATGCTCACCGGCGAAACCAAAAACCGGCAGGACGTCGTCAACGCGTTTCAGGAATCCGAAGGCGCGGGAATTTTCCTGCTAAGCCTCCGCGCCGCCGGCACCGGCCTCAACCTCACCACTGCGAGCTACGTGGTGCTGTACGATCCGTGGTGGAACCCCGCCGTCGAAGCCCAAGCCATCGACCGCACCCACCGCATCGGCCAAACCAAAACCGTCAACGCCTACAAACTCATCGCGCCCGGAACCGTGGAGGAAAAAATCTGGAACCTCCAACAAAGCAAACGCCAAACCATCTCCGATGTGCTCGGCGAAAAAGGCTTCGCCAAGAGCCTCACCAAAACCGATTTGGAATTCCTCTTCAGTGAGTAAAAGAGAGGGAGTAGTGAGTGGGGAATAGTGAATAGTGCCCGCGACATTGGCCATTGAAACTTGGGCCTTAAAAAGTGGTTGTCCCGCAGGGATTCGAACCCCGACTAGATGCACCAAAAACATCTGTGCTACCATTACACCACGGGACAGTGGGCCGCACACCGTAGCCGCCCATCTCCCCGCCGAAAAGAAAAAACCAATGACCCCCGCCGAGCACTTCCGCGACACCCTCGCCCGCGCGCCCATCACCGCGCTCGCGCCGATGCAGGATGTCACCGACCTCCCCTTCTGGCGGCTCATGGCCAAGTACGGCGGCCCCGATCTTTACGTCACCGAATACTTCCGTGTGCGCGATGGGTCGCGCCTTGAGAAACCCATCCTCAAATCCATCACCCAAAACCCCACCGGCAAACCCGCGCTCGCCCAGCTCATTGGCAACCACATCCCCTCGCTCATCCGCACCGCGCGCGAACTCCAACAACACCCCATCGCCGGCATCGACCTCAACCTCGGCTGCCCCGCGCCCATCGTTTACAAAAAATGCGCCGGCGGCGGATTACTCCGCGACCCCGCCCAAGTCGACGCCATCCTCGGCGCCCTGCGCGACGCCGTCGAAATCCCCTTCACCGTAAAAACCCGAATCGGTTTTGACGACCCCGCCGTGTTTGAAGAACTTTTGCCCATTTTTGCCAAACACCACATCGACCTCCTCACCGTCCACGGCCGCACCGTGCGCGAAGGCTACCGCAGCGGCGTCCATTACGATTACATCGCGCGCGCCGTCGAAGCCCTCCCCTGCCCCGTGCTCGCCAACGGCAACATTTATTCCCCCGCCAAAGCCGCCGCCGTGCTGGCCGACACCCGCGCCGCCGGCCTCATGATCGGCCGCGCCGCCATCCGCAACCCGTGGC
The DNA here is from genome assembly GCA_015660155.1 of Verrucomicrobiota bacterium. Classification (GTDB taxonomy): domain Bacteria; phylum Verrucomicrobiota; class Verrucomicrobiia; order Limisphaerales; family UBA1100; genus JACNJL01. Next base: position 3,058 of record DQLO01000075.1, on the reverse strand, counting down.
TCTTCCACCAAATCCGCCAAACCCAAAACAACGAAACTCCCTTCACGCCCACCGGCCACGATGTGCTCGGCTATTTGCGTGACCTCTTTGAAACCGTGCGCCCGCCAAACTTGAATGAGAAATCGCACGTGGCGAAAATGAAAAAATATTTCAACTACATCGGCATCGGTATCGAACCCACCGGAGATTTCCTCCACCGCGTCCGCCGCGCCAAAACCGAGGCCGACCTATTCGCCATCTGCGCCAACCACCTCGAACACGACCGGCCAATGCCGCTCGAACCTTTCGACCTCGCACTCAAGCCGCACGATGTGTTGGCAGGAGAACACCGCTAATCTCCCGCACGCGCGCCTCCACCGCATCAATCGTTTCATCCGGCGTCGACGTCCCCGCCGTGATGCCCAGCACGCCGGTTTCTGGAATCCACTCCGCCCGCACATCGACCGGCCCCTGCACGTGATGCACGGACTCACAAAACTCGCCGCACGTGCGCGCCAGTTCCGCCGTGTTGTAGCTGTTCGCGCCGCCGATGACCAAAACTAAATCCGATTGCTGGGCCAACTCCACCGCCGCTTGCTGGCGTTGTTTGGTCGGGCGACACACCGTATCCACAAACCGCACCTCCGCCCGCGGAAAACGCACCTGCAAATAATCCACCAACGAGCGCACGCGCGCGATGGGTTGCGTTGTCTGCGCCACCACACCGAAACGCGGGTGTGACTGCAGTGCGTCAAAGTCCACCTCATTCAAAACCACGTCGTACTCGGCTAAATCCTCCGTAAGCCCGCGCACCTCGACGTGTCCGCGTTGGCCGATGATCACCGGATAAAAACCCGCATCCGCTAAATCCCGAACCTGCTCGTGCGCGTAATGCACCAAAGGACACGTCGCATCGCTCACCTGCAACCCCGCTGCCCAAGCGCGCGCGCGCGCGCTATCGGAAGCACCGTGGGCGGTGATCATCGCCGCCGCAGTGCTCACGCGTTCGGGTTCATTTTCGAACCGCACGCCGCGTTGCTCCAAATCATCCAGCACCGTGGCATTGTGCACCAACTCGCCGAGCACCGTGAGCGGTTGCTTCGCCGCCTCGCGCTGCGCCAGCGCGATGGCATCGCGCACGCCAAAACACATTCCCAAATGCTCGGCGCGGAGAATGGTCAGTTCCGCTTCCTTAACTTTGTAAGGCAAAGTTTGTGTGGTCATTGGTTTTTCTCCTCTTGGTTTTTGCCGCCCTGGCGGTTTTGGCGGGCTTGGATTTTTTCTCGGATTGCTTGGCCGATTTCACGATGCCCTCAAGCAAACCCACGTACTCGCCAAAGGCTTTGCGGCCGGCAGCGGTGAGGCTGCAGGTGGTCAGCGGGCGCTTGTTCTGAAAACTTTTTGCCACCGTCACGTAGCCCGCCTTTTGCAGCGTGCGAATGTGGGTGGTCACATTGCCATCGGTCATGCCCAGCGCGTCGCGCAACTCGGTAAACGAAAGCTCCGCCGAAGCGGCGAGCATCGACATAATCGCCATGCGACCTTTTTCGTGGATTACTTTATCCAGTTGCTGGAATGTTTCCGGGTTCATTCTTCGTCCATCGGTTTCGCCGTCAGTTTCAAATAGATCCCATAAGCCAAATGATTAGCCCCGAACGCCCAACCCATCACCCAATGAGCGTGCGCTTCATCGAGCCATTGGACTTTACCAAATGTGTGTAAATACAGGCAAATAGCGCCCAAACTCACGAAAATCCAACCCACGAGCTTGAGCCCGCGACGCATGAAAAACCCCGACGCGTGAAGTGCGCCACCGTACAAAACCATCCACAATGCAATGAGTCGAATGCTGTCGCGTTGCTCAGGCGAGCTTAAGATTTCGAGCACGCCCAATCCCAAAACTGCGAGCAACAGCGGAGCCACCACTTGCGCCACGCGGCGTGTGGGCGGTGACCAAAACTCCTCTTCCGCCTGCAACGCTTGCCGCCGCACCAACAGCAACGCCGCCAACACCGCCACCACGCCCACGCCCAGCCAGTACGCGGCGAAATTATTTTGTCCCGTCCATCCCATCCCCTCGGCCAACCCGGAGGCTGCGATGCCCAGCATCCCCACGGCAATGGCCACCGGCGCGAGGGCGCGACGGTATACGCTGGCCCGTTCCATTAGGGTACGAATGGTATTCAGATTCTCCTCAGCCCACTTGGCGCTCATGCGTTTACTTTGTGCCACAAAGTAAAAAATTACAAGCAGGATTTTTCGTGGTTGGGTAGGGACCCGGGCCAACGGCCCGGGCTACAAACGAAGTGCGCGACAAAAATCCGGTGCGTTCCTACACCTGATCCGCCGCTACTTTTTGGAGGATTTCTTCGAGGGTGGTTTTGCGGTCGACGACCATTTTTAGGCCGCCGTCCCAGAGGGTGCTCATGCCGGCGTTGACGGCGATTCCCTGGATTTCTGAAGTGGCTTTCTTTTTCATCACGGCCTCGCGGACATCGGCATCGCAGGTGAGCAGCTCGGTGATGGAGGAGCGGCCGCCGAAGCCGGTGTTGCTGCAGGCGGTACAGCCTGCCCCCCGATAAAAACAGTCTCCCGAAGACAAATCACCGACGTATTCTTCTCCCTCGTGTTGGCGGAGTTGCTCGAGGGCAAAGGCTTCGGGCTGATAGGGGGTGGAGCAGTGGAGGCAGTTTTGGCGGAGCAACCGCACGCCGAGCACGCCGATGATGGTGGAGGCGAGCAGGAAGGGCTCGATGTTCATATTGATGAGGCGCGCAAAGGTGCCGGAAGTGGTGCCAGAGTGGAGGGTGCTGATGACGAGGTGACCGGTCATGCCGGCGTTGATGGCGATGGCGGCAGTTTCTTCGTCGCGAATCTCACCAATCATTATGATCTCGGGATCCTGCCGCATCAGCGACCGCAGCGCCAAGGGGTAAGTGTAGCCCATACTGACGTTGAGCGAGGATTGGTTGACCCAATCGAGATTTTGCTCCACCGGATCTTCCACCGAAGACACCGCGATGGCGTTGCCGGCTTTTTCGATAATGAACCCGATGGCGGCATAAATGGCAGTGGTCTT
>DQLO01000368.1 GCA_015660155.1 Verrucomicrobiota bacterium | reverse complement strand
TTTTTGCGCAGGAATAACTTTGGTTCGACAAAGCCCTGTTTTGGCCGGTAAATCCCTTTTTGGAGGTGAACCTCGTCAAATTACCATGAGCAAAGGCAAACGCGGCAAGAAACGGTTTCCCAAGCCTTTGCAATCCCCGGACTCCGCGCCGGAATCTCCAATCGATCAATCCACGCCCGAAGCCCCGCCTGAAACTGAATCGCCCGCGAAGGCGCCTTCCTTCTTCCGCCGATGCGATTGGATTGCATTCGCGCTGGCCACGTTGATTTCGTTCGGCGTTTATTTTTATACCCTCGCGCCGGATCTCACGTTGGAGGATTCGGGCGAGCTGGCGGTGGGCTCCATGTACGCCGGCGTGCCGCATCCGCCGGGGTATCCGGTGTGGACGCTTTACACGTGGACATTCACCAAGCTGCCCTTCGGCAACATCGCTTGGCGCGTGGCGCTCTCCTCTGCCGTGGCGGCGGCGCTCGCTTGCGGGCTGCTGGCGCTGATGGTTTCCCGAAGCGCGCAGTTGATGCTCAAAGGCATTGAGTTTTTTCATGAACTGAACGACCGCCAACGCAACGCCATTGGTCTCGCCTCGGGCATCACCGCCGGCTTGTTGCTGGCCTTCAATGGCTTCATGTGGAGCCAGGCGGTGATTGTGGAAGTGTACACGCTGGGCATCTTCACTTTCATGGCGGTGCTGGCGCTGATGATGCGGTGGTACTTTCGGCCGGAGGTGCGCTGGCCGTTGTACTTGGCTTATTTTTGTTTTGGCCTGTGCTTTGCAAACCACCAAACTTTATTGCTCGCCGCCATTGGCATTGAAGCCATCGTGCTGCTGGCCGACCGCAAACTCGGGAAAGATTTTTTGCTGTGTAATTGCGGTGTTTACATCCTTGGCCTGTACGCCACCCTCCCAGCTGAAGGCGCACCGCCGGACAGCGAGCCGGGTGTGTTCATTCTTTTCAACGTTATCGGCGTGGGGATGGTGGCGCTGCTGCTGGGCATGGTGCTGTTCGACAAGGGCAAACAATATGTCCTCCGCCAATCTCTCAATTCAAGTGGATTGATTGCATTCACAATCGGAGCGGTGGGTGTCTACCTGCTCTCGGCTGGATTGTTTGGCTGGGCGTGGAGTTCATATTTTGAGGACGGCAACTTTGCGCGTGCCGCCAGCGCGGTGAAGGTGTGGGCAGCATTGAATGGTGTGTTGCTTGGGGCGATGGCGGTGTTCTCGTGGTTTAATCGCGGCGAACAAAACCCTTCGCCGTTACTGCGCCATTGGATGCCAATGCTCAACACCCGCGCGGCATGGCTGTTGGGGGCGGCGTTTTATTTGTATATGCCGCTGGCTTCGATGACCAATCCGCCGATGAACTGGGCCTACCCACGCACGGAACAGGGCTTCAAGCACGCCTTTACCCGGGGCCAATATGACCGCATTGCGCCCTCGAACTTGACGCGAATTTTTTATGACCGTGACCACACAAAACCTTTGGCCAATGCCGCACCCCGCCGCAGCACGTTCAATGGCGGCCAGGCTTATGTGTACTGGGAAGAGGCCGCGCAAGAATTCAGCCTGAGCTATTTGGCTCTGGCGTTTCTCCCGATGGTTTTTCTGCCGTGGATGGCGCTGCGCGAACGGCGTTGGATTGCCGCACTTACCGGCATTTTCATTTCCTTCACACTCATCCTGATTTTCCTGCTCAACCCAACGGCGGATGAGCAGAATCGGCATTTGTTCAAAGTCTTTTTTACGGCCACGCACATTTTTATAGCACTCGCAGCCGGACTGGGCGTGGCGCTCATTGCCGGTATGCTGACCACACAGAACCGAATCCTTGCTCTTGGCTTTGCGGGATTCCTTCTGCTGCTGGGCATTCTGGAAATCATCCAAACCGTCGGCACCTTCAAGAGCACTGATTTCATTATTCCAAAGACTGCCACGGTGATCGGGTTGTCGCTCATTTTCCTATTACTCCTCTGTGCGCTCGGCCGGCTAGCCGCGCCCGGATTGCTGCGCAACGGATTGCTGGTGCTTGCACTTGGGCTCATCGTTTTACTGCCAGTGCGCCCAGCGCTTTCCAACTGGGCGACCAATGAACAGCGCGGTCATCTATTCGGATACTGGTACGGGCATGACATGTTTTCACCACCGTTCAAAATTTATCCGGAAATGGACAGACACGCCATCTTGTTCGGCGGCACAGATCCGGGGCGATTTGCGCCCACGTACATGATTTTTTGCGAGAGTTTTATGGCGGCTAAATACAAGCGCGATAAAAATTTTGATCGGCGCGATGTTTACATCATCACTCAAAACGCGCTGGCGGACGGCACGTACCTGCAATACATCCGCGCCCATTACAATCGCAGCGCGCAGATGGATGTGGATATTTTCCGCAACCTCGCCCACAAGCTGGATCCGGATCAAGCGACGACCCGAAGAGATGCCCTTGAGCGCCGCGGGACGCTTTACATCCTGACCCTGCTTGGATTATTGGTGGGCGCGGGGATGCTTGTTCACGCATCCATCCTTCGCCGGAAACCAGAGAACCGCCGTGAATCGCTCGGAGCAGGGCTTTGGGGCGGCACGATTATCCTCGGGGCGCTGCTGCTTTTGCCGCCGCTCGCGCAGTCGATGGCGCTCAAGGCAGATGA
>DQLO01000264.1 GCA_015660155.1 Verrucomicrobiota bacterium | reverse complement strand
TATCCCGCCGCCGTGCCGATTCAGCGTCGTCGAAGGCGGCTTCATAAACACATACGGAAACGTCCGCGCGCGCTCCACCGCGATGCCGCCGCTTTCCTCAATGTGCTTGGCGTAATTGCCCGCCAGCAGCAGCAATTTGTTGGGACGCGGAATCGGCGTGAGAATTTTCGCATCCGAAACGCCCAAACCCGCCGCAGCATCCGGGTTGGCTTGCATCCAATCCTCCACCCGCAAGGCCGCCGCGCGCGCAGTTCCGTGCGGCAACAACGTTAACAAATCATCAGTGTCCGGAATGGATTCGCCCGCTGCGGCTGCAGCCGCGCTCATCGGGATTACTTTTTCGCTTGTGAAAAACCCAGCCAGCGCTTTGCTGTTTTGTTCAAATCGACAGAGTTTCATTTAGTTGATTTCCCCCAACACATCCGCCGTGGTTTTCAAGCGGGCAAATTTGGGCTGCCAGATTTTGAAGCAAGCCTCGTGCAGCTCAGGCCACGGCGAGGCACAGCCGTCGGTAATGGCCGTGACGCGGTAGTTGCGCTGAGTGGCGGCGATGAGGGTGGCGTTCACGCACACGTCGGTGGTGATGCCGGTCATAAAAAGATGCGAAATGTTTTGGCTTCGCAACGCGAGATCCAGCGGCGTGCCATAAAATTTATCGTACGTGTGGGCGCGGATGATGAGTTCCTCGGGGCGCGGTTGCAGCGCGGGAATGGTGTCCGCCGATTCCGCACCGGGGCCAGCGTTGTGCCCGATCAGGCAATTACTCGATTTGCTGCCAAAACCGGGCGATCCCTCGCTGGCCAAATGTTCGATTCCAAAGGGATCACCGCGCAGACACGGCACATTTTCCGCATAAACAAACTCCGTGAAAATGACAGGTGCATCCCGCGAACGGAAGGCCTCAATGAGGCTGGCGAGGTTGGGAATGATATCGCGTGCGGCAGCAACTTCCAGCGCGGCGCCTTCGTCGATGAACCCGTGCTGCATATCGATGATGAGCAGCGCTGATTTGTCGTCGGTGAAACGATGTGTGTCGTCGATGACCTTCAGCTTGGCCTCAAGAATTGCGTCATGGGTGTTCACGGGGACAAACTAAAAAGTCAAAAGCAGAAAGTCAAAACCACTCTTCAAAATTCATAAGCGGGATCATTTATCATTATCACTGCCTCTGGCATTGAGCCGTTTGATCTGCTCTGCTTCGATGCGATCGAGTTCATTGCTTAGGCTGAAAACCGTCCTCCTGTTTTCGGTAACGAACAGTGCGAGCAAGGCGAGTACGATTAACACGATGAGTACCGCACTCCCTCGTTGTCGAGAGCGGGCGCAGGAAGATTGGAGAACGATTTTCATGGCGCAACATCCGATGGCAGAGAGGGCACGGCGAGAAAGGTAAAGAGCGGGCGGGTTTGAGCGCGCCGACCGCCTTGGGCTTTGATTTCCAATTCCCAACGCACAACGGGCACGGTACCGCGCGTGTCGTCCAACATTTGGGAAGCATTCACGTTGAATAATATCATTTCCTTCGGATGGTCGTTCACTTTACGCCAAACCTTGCTGCCTTGGACAAAATAATCAATGTTCCCCGACGGCGTGACCAACCGCATCACCCTCGCCTGTCGCCAGCCACTTTCAATCCACTGAGGTGGCCGAGTAGATTGGCGAACATCTTCCCGCCAGCGCTCGCCAGCGTACATCGCTTGCGCAATTATCCGCGTCTTTTGGTGGAGGTCTAAGGTCTGACGGGTGGCCTGTTGATACACCTTGAAGATCAACGTACTAAACATCGCCAGCAACGCAATGTACATTAACATTTCAGCGACCGATATGCCACGAGTGCGCCTGCGCCGGTTAATATGTACACGCAGTTTCATGGTAAGCGTGCCTCCCGGGTCACCTTGATACGGCGGCCGGCAAACTCATCCTGTGGCCGCCATTCGAGGCGAATGTTCTTTTCAGTACGCGTAAAAATAAATTTTCCAGGCGGTAAGTTAGTAGCGGAGTTGGCATTGATTGAGTACTCGTGGGGGCCAAGCTCATGTTCCTGCCAAGCTCCGGCCGCCAGCACTTCCATTTCGCCATCCACAATTTCCATGACCACGGCGCGCAAATACAGGTCACGGGCCTGTCGTTGGTCTTGAAGAATCGTGAAGACCAGCGGGATCACCACCGCCATTAAGATACCCAAGGCTACCATCACCTCGATCATCAAGACTCCACGTTGGCGGCAATCGTTTTGTTTTCTGATTATCACAACATCAATAAGTCATTTTATCCATCAGCTTGATGAGTGGCAGGAACATACCAATCATTATAGAGCCAATAATCAGGCCCAAGAGCAGAATCATGGTGGCTTCTATCAGTGAAGCAAAACTACGATGCTGCCGATCTGCCCGAGCCGAAAGAGATTGATGCCAGCCACTCAAGGAATCAACAAATTTGCCATCGGTTTGCAATGCATTGGTCAGGCGCCATTGAAACTCCCTCGAATCATCCATCAATTTGATGGCTTCAGTAAGGCCCATGCCCGACTGCAAACCGGCAATTACTTTCCTGGCACGCTTTTTGATCGTGCGATTGGATGTGCTTTGTGCGGCCAGTTCAACCGCCTTTTCCTCAGGCACCCCCGAATCGAGTAGCAGTGCCAGCACGCGGGAATAGTCGCGCTGCAGTCGCTTCCTACGCCAGGGCATTAAGAGCCAGAACGCATCAAGCCATCCCTTTTTCTTACAATAAAACCATACCCCCAACAAAAGAAGAAGTGGGATGAAGAGGGCGGCCGCGTTGTTTTTGATGGTGTCAGAGATCTTTAAAACCAACATAGTGAATTCTGGCAAGACTTCACCTGGCTCCAACATATCCGCAAATATTGCCTTAAACTTCGGGATAACATAAGTCATAAGAATCCCTACAATCATTACGGCAATCGACAATACAATGATATGATATATCAATCCCGAGAAAACTGATTCACCATTTTCACGGTGATTCTCCTGAGCCACGGGCAAAATCATGGTCACGTCCCCTGTCTCATGACCAACCTTATAGATGGCCATGACCTGTGCCGGCAGACATCCGGGCTCCCTAGCCAGGGCCTCGGGTAGATTCATCAGGCCCCATTCAATGTGCCGTGCTACCCGGTCAAACTGTGGCCCCAGTGGCTGTTCCCCGCCCTTTGAGAGTGAGATAATTATTTGTTCAATACTTTGTCCGGACTCCTCAGCCTGGGCTAAAAGATACAGAAAAAAACGGGTCTGTTCTCTACGCTGAATAGGTCGCCAGCAAATCCCAACTAAACCCGCAGAGACTAGAACCACCGACAGAAGGTAATAAACAACTGGCACGACCTCAAAACCAAAACCCACCTCGGCCCACGCAAGGCCGAATGGCAGCAGTGCAAGCCCCACAAACAAGATGATGCATGGATGAATGCGGGTAGACATATTTCTCAGTCCGGTAATAAAACGGTCATGAACCCATCTGGTCCATCATGGTGGTGAGCACTTGAACAAGCGGTATGAACTGCAAGGCAACCACCACTCCCAATATGGCGATCGCTATGGGCAAAACCCCCTGAAGAAGCGCCCGTGAGTGGTTTCGTTCTCGGTCGTAATACAACTGGGAGACACGCTCAAAACCGGTCGCCAATTTCTCCTCGTCGGCGCCCAACATCCAGGTGAACTCATGCGGGAACACCTTGCCAGGCTGGATGATCTCCCTGATTTTCCCTCGACCACTGCTCAAGCGCTGGTGCCACTCAGCCAGTTCCTCGCCAGCAGGATTATGTTTTTCCATCTCCTGCAACATTCGCAACAAATCATCCAGCGTGCACCCACCCTGCAGCATGAGGTTCATGCTTGAGGCAACCTGCGAAAGGCTGGCTTCCCGAAAACCCGGTAATTTCCAGCGAAGCGTTCGTCGGATTTTCCGGGAACCCAAGCAAACAAAAAAACCAGTCGTAAGTAGCACAAT
>DQLO01000286.1 GCA_015660155.1 Verrucomicrobiota bacterium | reverse complement strand
TGCGCCATCCCGGGCATCATGGCCACGCGCACGATGGAGAGCGCGCGCGACCGGCTCATCACCATCCTCGTCGCGCCCATCACCAGTTGCTCGGCGCGGCTGCCGGTCTATCTCATGCTCATCGCGCTCATGTTGCCCGTCGGCCACGCCACGCAAAAAGCGCTCGTGCTGCTCGGCCTCTACGCGCTGAGCATCCTCGGCGTGTACGCCTTCGCGTGGGTGTTCAATCGCACGCTGAAAAAAACCGGCGAGACATTGATGGTGCTCGAGCTGCCGTCGTATCAACGCCCGAGTTGGCGCGAGATAATTTTGCAAATGCTCGAGCGCGGCAAAATTTTCCTGCGCCGCGCCGGCACAGTGATTCTTGGTTTGTCCATTTTGCTGTGGGCGCTCACCACTTATCCAAAAAGCAATTCCGAAGACGCCAGCGAACGCCTTGCCCACAGCGCCGCCGGTCGCATGGGCAAAGCCATCGAGCCGATCATCGCGCCGCTCGGTTACGATTGGAAAATGGGCGTTGGCCTCGTGGCCTCGTTTGCCGCGCGCGAAGTGTTCGTGAGCACCATGTCCATCATTTACCTCGGCGAGGACGCCTCCGGTGAAGGCAACACCGTGCCCGAAAAAATGGCCGCCGAGAAACGCGCCAACGGCCAGCCCGCCTACAACCTGCGCACGTGCCTGAGCTTGCTGGTGTTTTATGTGTTCGCCATGCAATGCCTCAGCACCGTGGCCATCACCCGCCGCGAAACCAACAGTTGGCGCTGGCCAATTTTCCAAGTCGCCTACCTCACCGGCTTCGCCTACCTCGCCGCGCTGGCCACCTATCAACTCAGCGGATTGTTCATCCCATGACCGATTGGCAAACATGGGTTGCGCCCGCCGTGGTAATCCTTACCGTCGCCGTGATGATCTGGCGCGCCAAGCGGAAACAAAAATCGCCGGCGTGCGATGAGGATTGTGGGTGCGGAAAAGGCGGGGAGTGAGTGGCGAGAGGGAATCTGCTACTCACTTTCTTCCGACTTTTCTATAAACGCCATTCGGCACAGTGCGGGCAAAACCACCAGCGTCAGCGCCGTGGCGGTTAAAATTCCACCGATGACGACGGTGGCGAGGGGGCGTTGAACTTCGGCGCCGGTGCCGGTGGCGATGGCCATTGGCAGGAAGCCGAGGGAGGCGACGAGGGCGGTCATGAGTACCGGGCGCAGGCGGGTGAGGGAGCCTTCGCGGATGGCGTCTTCGAGGGGCTTGCCTTCTTCGCGGAGTTGATTGATGAAAGTAACTAAAACCAATCCATTTAATACCGCGATGCCGGAGAGGGCGATGAAGCCGACGGCGGCGGAGATGGAGAAGGGCAAGCCGCGCAGAGCGAGCGCGGCCACGCCGCCGGTGAGGGCGAGGGGTACGCCGGTGAAGACGAGCAACGCCGGGCGCGCGGCGCGGAAGGTGGTGTACAGCAGCAAAAAAATGAGCACGAAACACAGCGGCACTACCACGGCGAGGCGCGCGCGGGCGGCGAGGAGGTGTTCGTATTGGCCACCCCACGCGATCCACGCGCCGGCGGGGAGTTTGACGTCGCGCGCGATGGTGGCGCGGGCTTCCTCGACAAACCCGGCGAGGTCGCGCCTGCGCACGTTGCATTGGACGACGACGCGGCGTTTGCCATTTTCGCGGCTGACCTGATTGGCGCCATCGGCGCGGGTGATGGTGGCCAATTCGCCCAAGGGGCGCGTGGGGGTGAGGTGTGAAATTTGCGGGCCGGCTTCAGGATGGCGCGGCAGTGGTATGGGCAGTGTGGCGAGCGCGTTGGGGTCTTCGCGCAATGCTTCGGGCAAACGCACGACGATGTCGAAGCGGCGGTCGCCCTGAAAAACCTGCCCTGCGGCGCGACCACCGGTGGCGATGTTCACGGTGTTCACGAGGGTGTCGCTGTCCAGCCCGTGCCGCGCGAGCGCGTCGCGTTTGGGGCGCACGGTGATGATAGGCATCCCGGTGGTTTGCTCCACCTTCACGCCCTCCGCTCCGCGCACCTGGCCGAGCACACCGGCCACGCGCTCGGCGGTGCGCCGCAATGCCTTGGGGTCATCACCAAAAACTTTCACCGCCACTTCGCCGCGCACGCCGGCGATCATTTCGTGAAAGCGCATTTCGATGGGTTGTAAATATTCGTAACGATTGCCGATCAGATCTTTCAGCGCGGCGCGCAATTTATCTTCGAGCGCGTGCTTGGACAGCTTGGGGTCGGGCCATTGGTCGCGCGGTTTGAAAATGATGAAGGTGTCCGAAACACTCGGCGGCATGGGATCGGTGGCGATGTCGGCGGTGCCGGTTTTGGAAAACACGACTTTGATTTCTTTCACGGAATTTTTAAGCGCGGTCTCAACGTCCAGTTGCATCCGCGTGCTTTGCTCGATGCCGGTACTGGGGATGCGCATGGCATGCATGGCCACATCGCCTTCGTCGAGCCGCGGGATGAACACCTGCCCGAGCCGCGCAAACTGCAGCCCTGCCGCGCCCAACAATGCCACGGCCGCGATGAGCACCACGGCGCGTTGACGCAGGGCGAAGTCCAGCACCGGCGCGTACGCGGCGCGCGCGGCGAGCATCAACTTGTTTTCCTGCTCGGCTACTTTGCCGCGCACCAGCAGCGCCACCATCGCGGGCACGAAGGTGAGTGACAAAATGAAGGCGGCGGTGAGCGCGAAAATTACGGTGAGCGCCATGGGATGAAATAATTTCCCTTCAATCCCCGCCAGCGCGAGGATGGGCACGTAGACCATGATGATGATGGTTTCGCCAAAGGCGGTGGCGCGGCGGACTTCGTGGCTGGCGGCGCGGGTGGTTTCGAGGCGTTCCTCGGTGGTGAGCACGCGGCCGAGTTCGCGTTGCTTGTCGCCCAAGCGTCGCAGGCAATTTTCCACGATGATGACGGAGCCATCGATGATGATGCCAAAATCAATCGCGCCGAGGCTCATCAGATTTCCGCTGATGCCGTAATGCGTCATGCCCAGCGCGGCGAGCAGCATTGAAAGCGGGATGGCGAGCGCGGTGAGAAAGGCGGCGCGCAAGTTGCCGAGCAGCGCGAAGAGCACCACCACCACGAGCAGCGCGCCGTAAAAAAGATTGTGCGTCACGGTGGCGATGGTGTCGTCCACGAGGCGCGAGCGGTTGAGCACGGGGCGCGCGATGATGTCTTGCGGTAAATTATTTGTGACGTAATTAAATTGTTCCAGCGTGTCCACCGCCACAGCGCGGCTGTTGGCGCCGGTGAGCATCATCGCGGTGCCGATGACCGTTTCGCGTCCGTCTGCGCTGGCGCTGCCCTGGCGCAGCTCGCCGCCGATGGTGACCTCCGCCACCTGCCCAATCGTGACCGGCGTGCCGTTGTGTTCCTTCAAAACCACGCGCGCGATATCAGCCAAACCGCGCAACCGGCCGTCCACGCGCACGAGCGCGGCCTCGCCGTTGCGTTCCACGAACCCCGCGCCGAGGCTGCGGTTGTTGCGCTCCAGCGCGGTGATGACATCCTGCAGCGTGAGCCCAAAACTTTGCAGCGCGGCGGGGTTGGGCAGCACATGATATTGTTTTACAAACCCGCCGATGGCATCCACATCGGCGATGTTCGGCACGGTGCGCAATTGCGGGCGGATGATCCAATCCTGCACCGTGCGCAGCCAAGTGAGGCGCTGCACGCGATTGGTGAGGCGCTCGCCATTGGGCGTTAGGTACGCGCCATCGGGCTGCCAACCGGGCTCGCCGGCCACGGCGTTGGTCCGCGCCGCGCCGTATTCCACCGACCACATCAGCACCTCGCCCAGGCCGGTGGTGATGGGCCCCATCGTGGGTTTGATCCCCGCCGGCAAATCTTCGCGCGCGCCGTCGAGGCGTTCGCCCACCAGCTGCCGCGCGAGGTTGATGTCCAGCTTGTCCTCAAACACCGCCGTGATTTGGCAAAAGCCATTGCGCGAAATGGACCGCGTGTACTCAAGGCCGGGGATGCCCGTGAGCGCTGTCTCGAGTGGAAAGGTAACGAGCCGCTCCATATCCTCCACCGAAAGCGCCGGCTCGACGACATTGATTTGCACCTGATTGTTGGTGATATCCGGCACCGCATCGATGGGCAGTCGCCAAAGCGACCGCGCGCCCACAAGGGCGAGCACAACGGTGACGACCACCACAAGATGGCGATGGTTGATAGCGAGTTTTAGGATGCGATGGAGCATGGGTTAAATTTCCAATGACCACTG
>DQLO01000224.1 GCA_015660155.1 Verrucomicrobiota bacterium | reverse complement strand
CCAAAATTTTCCCGCCCGCCAAAGTGCGCGGCACGCTCAACGTGAAACCCGAAAACCTCGCGCACGTGCAGCGCGCGATGCTCGCCGATGTGGCGGATGACGACGGCACCGGCAAACGCGCCCGCATCGAAGGCTTCGCCGTGTGCGGCAAAACTGGCACGGCCGAAGTGCGCAACCGCGAAGGTCGCCACAAGATTACGTGGTTCGCTTCGTACGGCCCCTTTGAAAACCCAAAGTACGCCGTGGTGGTGATGGTGGAGCGCGGTGCATCCGGCGGCCTCTCCTGCGCGCCGGCGGCCAAGAAAATTTACGAGGCGCTCATCGCGCGCGACAACTCCAACCGCATTGCGGGCAACCGATGAAGTTTATCAAACAACTCATCCCGTGGCATCGGCTCGACTGGATGCTCCTGCTGTGCCTCGCGGGCTTGATGGTGTTCGGCGTGCTCTTCGTGTACAGTGCCACGTACAACAACGACACTTACACCGGCGCGCACTGGCTGCGGATGCCGCATTACAAACAGATTATTTTTTACGGCCTCGGCATCGGCGCGGCCTTCGTGGTGTGCCTCCGCGATTACCAACAAACGGCGCGTTGGGCCAATGTGTTTTATTGGCTGAGCCTCATTATGTTGGTCGCGGTGCTGATTCCCGGAATCGGCTCGGTGCGGTATGGGGCGCGGCGTTGGTTTGATTTGGGGGTCACCCAATTCCAGCCCTCCGAGCTGGCCAAGGTGGCGGTGGTGCTGGCGTTGGCGCAGTTCCTCAGCCGACCGATCAAGGAATTGAAGGAGCCGAAAGTTCTGCTCAAAGCCCTCGCGCTGGCGGGCATTCCCTTCACGCTAATTTTTCTGGAACCGGATTTGGGCTCGGCGCTGACGCTGTTGCCGCCGGCTTTGGTGATGCTTTATGTGGCGGGCGTGCCGGGCGGTTTTCTGCGGAAATTAGTGGGCGGAGTCGTGATTTTCGTGTCATTGGTGCTCGCCTACGTATTTTTTATGCCAAAAGACTGGAAACCGATACAGTTTCCGGACTATCAAAAGCGACGGCTGATGGTGTACTTCAATGTGGACTACGCCAGTCAGTATGCCGGGGCCGGTGCTTCGCAGGCGGAAATCCGCCAGGCGCACGCGCTGCAACGGCAGGATTCGTACAACGTCGTGCAGGCGATGATCTCGGTGGGCTCGGGTGGGCTCACGGGCAAAGGCTGGAAACAGGGCATCCAAAATGCCCACGGCTACCTGCCGCGCGGCGTGGCGCACAACGACTTTATTTTTTCGGTGATCGCCGAGGAAAGCGGGTTCGTGGGCAGCACGTTGGTGATTCTGCTGTACGGCGGAATCATCGTCGCGGGCATCCGCACGGCCAGCCAATGCCGTGACCGGCTCGGAAGGCTTATCGCCATCGGAGTGGTCACGCTGTTGTTCAGCCACGTGTTTGTGAACATTGGGATGAACATCCGAATGGTGCCGGTCACGGGACTGCCACTGCCGCTGCTCAGTTCGGGCGGATCGTCGGTGGTGTGCTCGCTACTGGCTTTGGGGCTGTTGCAAAATGTGCGGCTCTATCAACGAACAATTTGACAAGAAATTTAACAGAAAGAAATTTTAAAATGAGTAACAAACAATTAAATCGCAGAAGAAAAACCCAACGCTTCCGTCCCAGTGGCGGAATGAAAAATCAACTAAAACGGGAAGAGCCCGTTGAGAAAGGCCGCGCCGATATTGAGGACGGCCGCGTGCTCGATGAGCCGGTTTACGAGAAGCATCACGAGGCGGAAATTCTCGCCGCCGAAAATGAAGCCGCCGGCATTAAACCCGAGCCGGAGGAAGTGATCAAGGAAACCACCGAGACCCAACCCAAAAAGCCCGTCGAGGAAAAAGGCGTGATGGCGTCGGTGAAACGCGCCGCGCGAAAAATCATCCGCAAGCTCCTGCCCAAACAAGACTCGGACAAAGAAATCATCATCAGCGCGGAGTCCCTCGAAACCCGAGTGGCGCTCATGGAAAAAGGCGTGCTCGAAGATTTCACCATCGAGCGAAACAACGTGGAACGCATCGTCGCCAGCATTTACAAAGGCAAAGTGCGCAACCTTGAGGATCGCCTCGAAGCCGCCTTTGTGGACATCGGCATCGAGAAAAACGCCTTCCTGCATTATTGGGACATCACCCCCACCAACCTCGATAACCGTTACGAAATGGTGGAGCGCAAAGGGAAACGCCGCAGTACCCCGCGCCTCACGCGCAAGGACATCCCCAAAAAATATCCCGTCGGCAGCGACATCGTCATCCAAGTCACCAAGGGCCCCATCGGCACCAAGGGCCCGCGCGTCACCACGCACCTCGCCATCCCCGGCCGCTTTATTGTGCTGTTGCCCGCCTCGGATCAACTCGGCATTTCCAAAAAAGTGCAGGACCCGCAGGAACGCAGGCGCCTGAAGGAAATCCTGCGTTCACTCGATATCCCCGACAACATGGGCGCCATCATCCGCACCGCCGGTGAAGGACAAAAACAACGCTACTTCGTGCGCGACCTTGCGATGCTCAAGGAGACTTGGGAAACGGTCAAGAACCGCATCGACAACAAGCCCTCGCCAGTTTGCGCCTTTCGCGATCCCGATCTCATCGAGCGCACCGTCCGCGATTTTCTCACCGAAGATGTGCATCGCATTCTGATTGATAACAAATCCGAATACGAGCGAATGCAAAAGTTGATTGAACGCATTTCCCCGCGTTCCAAAAACAAACTGGAATACTACAGTGAACCGCAGCCCATTTTTGACAAGCTCAACATCTCCCGCCAACTCGGCCAGGCCTTTTCACGCAAAGTCACCCTCAAAGGCGGCGGCGCAATCGTGATCGACGAAACCGAAGCGCTCGTCGCCATCGACGTCAACACCGGCAGCCACAAAGGCGGCAAGGACCAGAGCAGCACCATCCTTAAAGTGAACCTCGAATCCGCCGAGGAAATTTGCCGGCAACTCCGCCTGCGAAACATGGGCGGCCTCATTGTCGTGGATTTCATTGACATGAAACAACGCCGCGACCGCGACAAAGTGATGAACCGAATGAAGGAAGGGCTGCGCCGCGACAAAGCTAAAACCCATGTGCTGCCCATTTCACAGCTCGGCCTTTTAGAAATGACCCGCCAACGGCATTCCGAGAGTGTCCTTTCCACCTTCTATGACGAGTGCGATTACTGCAAAGGCCGCGGCCACATCAAGACGCCCGTGACGATGAGCGTGGAAATCCAACGCAAACTCGACGAGCTGCTGCGCAAACGCCAACCCGGCGATGACGATGATTATCAACTGCGAATCGTCGTGAACCCCAACGTGCTCGACCGCCTCCGCCGCGAGGACGAAGACATCCTCATCAATCTGGAGAAAAAGCATCTCGTCAAACTGGCCTTCCGGGGAGACACCTCGTTCCACGCCGAACAATTCAAAATTTTTGATGGCCTCAAAAACCGGGAGCTCATCAGCGTGGGCGAAACTGTTTCATAATCCGCATTATTCTTTTGACAGAACGGGCCCGTGGCGTTGCCATTTGCTATGCGCATTTATTCCATTCTTGCTCTGAGCTTTTTGGCCGGCGAACTCCACGCCGCGTCCCTCCCCAATACCCGTCCACTCACGCTGGATGGCGATCTCTCCGCGCAAATGGTCGCCGGCATCGATCGGTTCTTAATGCGCGAAACCACCGCTGCCGCCAAGCGCCACACGGATTTTTGGAAACGCGATCGCCGCACCGCAAAAACTTACGTCGCATCCATCCAAAAAAACCGCGACCGCTTTCGCGCAATCATCGGCGCGGTGGACAAGCGCCTGCCAATCAACGCATTGGAATTCATCAGCACCACCGCCGCCTCATCCTTGCGCTACGAAGACGAAGTGATGTCAGTACACGCAGTACGTTGGCCGGTGCTGCCCGGCGTGCACGGTGAAGGGTTGCTCATCCAGCCCAAAGGCGCCCTCCGCGCCCGCGTCATCGCCATTCCCGATGCCGATCAAACGCCCGAACAACTCGCCGGCATCGCGCCGGGCATTCCCCCCGAAGCGCAATTCGCCCGCCGATTGGCCGCCGCCGGTTGCCAAGTGGTGGTGCCCGCGCTCATCAGTCGCAGCGATGAATTTTCCGGCGATGCCCGCGTGCGGTTCACCAACCAAACCCATCGCGAATGGATTTACCGCCAAGCCTTCCAAATGGGCCGTCACGTCATCGGCTACGAAGTTCAGAAAGTGCTGTCCGTGGTCGACTGGTTCGCCGCCGAGAATGCCAAACAACCCACCGCCGCACCCATCGCCGTGGCGGGTTATCACGAAGGCGGTTTGATTGCCTTTTATGCCGCCGCGCTCGACACTCGCATTGAAGCCGCAATGGTGAGCGGTTATTTCACTGAACGCAATCGCGTTTGGGAAGAGCCCATTTATCGTAACGTATTCGGATTGCTCGAGCAATTCGGCGACGCCGAAATCGCAAGCCTCATTTCACCCCGCGCCTTGGTCATCGAACACAGCAAAATTCCCACCCTCACCGGGCCGCCCAAAGCCGGTCCCGGCCGGAGTGGCGGCGCGGCACCGGGC
The DNA here is from genome assembly GCA_015660155.1 of Verrucomicrobiota bacterium. Classification (GTDB taxonomy): domain Bacteria; phylum Verrucomicrobiota; class Verrucomicrobiia; order Limisphaerales; family UBA1100; genus JACNJL01. Next base: position 13,514 of record DQLO01000224.1, on the reverse strand, counting down.
ATCCTCGCCACGCCCCGCACCGCCAATGTGCTGACCGAGTACGAGCGCGCAAAGAAACTCGGTGCCAAAGAAATCCGATTTGCGCTCATTACAAAAGACGGCAAAAATGCGCTGGAAACATTTGGCACGGATCGCGCACTGGAAGCACTGCTTCGGTTTGCAAACGTCATCCCAAAACCGAAATGGAAAACCGCCAAACCACCGGCGAAGGCATTACAATCAAAACCTCCCCTTCACCGCCAACAACGGCAAGTTTCCGAGTTGGTGGAATACAACCAACGCTTGCTGCGCTTTTCCGAATACGAACGCACAGAATCGTTTTGGAAAAAACTACCGCCCGGCGAGCCCACCCAATGGCACGCCCAATGCGAAACGCATCGGAAGCAATTGTGGAAGGAAGTCATCGGCCAATTCCCCGCCGCCAATCTTCCCGCCAATCCACGCAGTCGAAAAATTTTGGAGACGGATAAATGGATCGCCTACGAAGTGGTGCTCGATGTGTGGACCGATGTTTTTGCATGGGGCTACTTGCTCGTGCCGAAGGATATCAAAAAAGGCGAGCGGCGTCCTGTCGTTGTTTGCCAACACGGCTTGGAAGGCTTGCCCAATGACGCGGTGACCCGCGATAAAAATGAACGCGCCTTTCGGTATTACAAAGGCTTTGCCGCCGAGTTGGCCGACCGCGGCTTTGTGACCTTTGCCCCGCATAATCCCTATCGCGGTCGCGATGCCTTTCGCGTGCTGCAACGCAAAGCCAATCCGCTGGGGCGTTCGCTTTTCTCCATCATTGTCCCCCAACACAATCGCATCATCGACTGGCTGGAAACGCAGCCGTTTGTCGATAATTCGCGCATTGGATTTTACGGCCTTTCCTACGGCGGCAAAACCGCGATGCGCGTGCCGGCATTGGTGCCGCGTTATTGCCTCTCGATTTGCTCGGCGGATTTTAACGAATGGATCAAAAAGAATGTTACCGTCGACACGCGCTACAGTTATCTGTTCACTGGCGAGTACGAAATATTTGAGTTTAACCTCGGCCATACTTTCAACTACGCCGAGATGGCCGCACTGATTGCGCCCCGCCCGTTCATGGTCGAGCGCGGCCACAAAGACGGCGTGGCGCCGGATGAATGGGTGGCCTATGAATTCGCAAAGGTCCGCCGACTGTACGCCAATCTCGGCATCGCCGAACGCACTGAGATTGAGTTTTTCAATGGCCCTCATTCCATCAACGGCAAAGCCACTTACGATTTTTTGCACCGCCACCTGAAATGGCCCAAACGATGAAACGATGATCCCCACCGTCATTACCCTCATCATCGGTGCAATCGGTTTGGCCGCTTGGGTACTGTTGGACGATCCACCGCCGCGCCCATTGGATTTGCCCAACAAACCTTTCCCCGATAATTGGCGCGAGCTGCTGCGGAAACGCTGGCCGCTTTACAATGCGTTGCCGGAAGTGCTGCAGCATCAACTGGAGCAGCTGACGCTGGTGTTTCTGGATCGAATTGAATTCCAAGGCGTTGATCTCGAAATCACCGATGAAATGCGCGTGCTCACCGCCGCTCAGGCGTGCTTGCTGCTGCTGAATCAGGACACGTTTTACTCGCCTCAACTGCGATCCGTGGTGATTCATCCGCGCGCTTACACCGCCACCAGTTACGACCACGCGGGCGGCGAGGCGATGGAAAAACAAATCGCCGTCCAAGGCCAATCGTGGGGCAGCGGCTCGGTGGTGCTCTCGTGGGACAACACCCAAACCGGCGCGGCCAACGCCAAGGACGGACGTAACCTCGTACTGCACGAGTTCGCCCATCAACTTGACCAAGCCGACGGCAAAGCCGATGGCGCGCCCGCGTTAGGCTCGCGCGAACAGTATCAACGCTGGCAAAAAGTTTGCACGCGGGTGTTCGCCGATTTACGGGACAAAGTGGAGCGAGGCAACAAAACCGTCATCGACGATTACGGCGCGACCAATCCCGCTGAATTTTTCGCCGTGGCCACGGAAACATTTTTTGAAAAACCTCATCAACTCAATAAGAGGCGTCCGGAATTATATGAGCTGCTCAGCGACTACTATCGCGTGAACCCCCTTTCGTGGCCGTAAGCTCCCCCCAAAAAACTTCACCCGCCAGCGGGGAGCCAACGGGTGAAGATCCTTCAGTAGCCTTTACTTGGTCTGCTTCTTACCGGGCAGCCCAGTCTGTGGGGAACATCCGAACTGCTTTGCAAGAAAAGTGGGCGGCAGAGTTTGCCAAAAAATGAATGGTGATGGAGATCATCAAAGGGGTGCGGGCTTGTGCGGGATTTTAGTTTTGCTCCGGGTCGTGCCGGTGCAAGCCCACGTCGTGGGCAATGTCGTCGAATTCCTCGCGACTGACGTCATCCAGACGCTTGCCGCGATCAGCGAGTTTCTCGTTAATCTTCAAGGCCTTCTCAGTCATCTCGTCGTGAGTATCCTTCGTGCCGCCCACCAACGCGAAGTTTTCTCCCTTCGTAATTCGCTTATGACCATCGTTGTCGAGGCCCACCCCCAGCATCACGGCCTTTGGTTTCTGTTGCAGCGAACGCGCCATCGCCGAGAACCTAACAAATTCACACCCTGTGAACAAGTCGAAACTACGGCGCCGTCAGCGATTGCCCGTTATGCTGCGGTCCCAAGCCCAATAAAAATGGAATCGCTGTCTCCGCCCATTCTTTTGGTGAAGGAAAATCCGCCGCCGATGGCCCGAAACAACTGCGCAACATTTGGGTATTGATAATGCCCGGATTAAACGGAACCGTCGCCATTCCATCCGGCAACTCCTGAGCCAACGATTGCGTGAGCCCTTCGATTGCCCACTTGGTGGCACAGTACGGCGCCACCTCCGGCGAGGCCGAGCGCCCCCATCCGGAGCTGAAATTGACAATCACCCCGCTCTGCTCCCGCGCCATTGCAGGCAGGAAATGACGAATCACATTGGTCACGCCTTTGATGTTGGTATCGACGATCACATCAAATTCCGCCGCCGACACATCCCAAAGAAATTTACTTTTGTTGATCACCGCCGCGTTATTGAGCACCAAATCCGGCGCACCGTATTCCTGAATCGCGGCGGCGGCCCAATCGCGCACGGCTTCATCATCCCTCACGTCCACCACCGAGAACGAATGCGAATGGCCCAATGACTTTTCGAGTTCGGCAATTTTCTTTTCCGACCGACTGCAGCCCACCACTCGATGCCCTTCCGCGGCAAAGCCTTCCGCCAGCGCCCGGCCTAATCCACGCGCCACGCCGGTGATCACCACCACTTTCCCTGCCGCATTGCCGCGCGCCATAATCATGCGCGGATGATTATGGCGTTTCCATTTCGCGTCCACACTTTATATTGGGGCGGCGTGAACCGCTTTGAAGCAAAACTGGCTGAGCACGATTGCACCCTGCAACGCGGCGCGCTCGTCACGCTGCAACTCAACGTGGGTCGCAAGTGCAACCAAGCCTGCCGCCACTGCCATGTGGACGCCGCCCCGTGGCGCACCGAGATGCTCGCGGAAAACGTGGCGACGCGTTTGCAAGATTGGATTACCACTCACAAACCCGCCGTGGTCGACATCACCGGCGGCGCACCGGAATTGTCCGAGCATTTCCGAGCCCTCGTAAAAACCAGTCGCGATGCCGGATGCCGCGTCATTGATCGTTGCAATCTCACCATCTTTGAGGAAGACGGTTTTGAATCACTGCCGAATTTTCTCGCAAAAAATCAAGTGGAAGTGATCGCTTCATTACCGTGTTATCAACCGGAAAATGTTTCGCGCCAACGCGGCAACGGCGTTTTTGAGAAGAGCATCACCGCCCTGCAAACTCTCAACGCCCTCGGCTACGGCACCGCCCTTCCCTTGCATTTGGTTTACAACCCCGTCGGCCCCACGTTGCCGCCGGATCAAGCCGAACTGCGGGCGGAATACAAAGAAGCGTTGCGGCGCGATTTTGGCATCGTGTTTAATGAACTATTCACCGTCACCAACCAACCCATCGCGCGCTTTGCGGATGATTTGCGAAAGCAAAACAAATGGGACGAGTACCTCGAACTGCTCGCCAACCACTTCAATCCCGCCGCCGTCGACGGCCTGATGTGCCGCGACACTTTAAGCGTGGGCTATCAAGGCGAGCTGTACGACTGCGATTTCAACCAAATGCTCGACCTCCAAATCGCCAACGGCAAACCCCATTACCTCTGGGACATCACCCCCGCCGATCTCCCAGATCGCCTCATCCGCACCGGCGATCACTGCCTTGCCTGCACTGCCGGAAACGGCAGCAGTTGCACGGGAGCTTTGGCTTAATCAAGCCTTCGAGTAAACTTCGCCGCCTTGCTTCGCAAACTCTTTGGACTTCTCTTCCATCCCGGCTTCGATGGCATCGGCGTTGGTGAGGTTATTCTCGGCGGCGTATTTGCGGATGTCGTCGGTGATGCGCATGCTGCAGAAGTTGGGGCCGCACATGCTGCAGAAGTGGGCGGTCTTGGCGCCATCGGCGGGGAGAGTTTCGTCGTGAAACTCCAGCGCTCGCACGGGATCAAGGCTGAGATTAAACTGATCCTCCCAGCGAAACTCAAAACGCGCTTTACTCACGGCGTTGTCGCGGTACTGCGCGCCGGGATGCCCCTTGGCGAGATCGGCGGCGTGTGCGGCAATCTTGTACGTGATGACCCCTTCCTTCACGTCATCGCGATTGGGCAAACCAAGATGTTCCTTGGGCGTCACATAACAAAGCATCGCCGTTCCGTACCAACCAATCATTGCCGCGCCGATGCCGCTGGTGATGTGGTCGTAGCCGGGAGCAATGTCGGTGGTTAACGGGCCAAGCGTGTAAAACGGCGCGTCGTGACACCACTCGATTTGCTTTTTCATATTTTCCTCAATCATATGCATCGGCACGTGACCGGGGCCTTCGTTCATCACTTGCACGCCATGTTCCCACGCGCGCGTGGTGAGGTCGCCCTGCACTTTCAATTCGCCAAACTGCGCCTCGTCATTGGCGTCGGCAATGGAGCCGGGGCGCAGGCCGTCGCCGATGGAGAAGCTAACATCATACGCGGCCATGATTTTGCAAATGTCATCCCAGTGGGTGTAGAGGAAATTTTCCTGATGATGCGCGAGGCACCATTTGGCCATGATGCTGCCGCCGCGACTCACGATGCCAGTGGCGCGTGTGGCAGTGAGCGGAATGAACCGCAGCAACACACCGGCGTGTATGGTGAAATAATCGACGCCCTGTTCCGCTTGCTCAATGAGCGTGTCGCGGTACATTTCCCAAGTGAGATCCTCGGCGCGGCCGTTTACTTTTTCCAGCGCCTGATAAATCGGCACGGTGCCGATGGGCACGGGACTGTTGCGGATGATCCATTCGCGCGTGGCGTGGATGTTCTTGCCGGTGGAAAGATCCATCACATTGTCCGCGCCCCAAAGCGTGGCCCAGCGCATTTTGTCGACTTCCTCCTCGATGCTGGAAGTCACCGCGCTGTTGCCGATGTTGGCGTTGATTTTTACGAGGAATTTTCGGCCGATAATCATCGGCTCACTTTCGGGGTGATTGATGTTGGCGGGAATGATGGCGCGTCCGGCGGCCACTTCATCGCGCACAAACTCGGGCGTGATGTAATCGGGAATCTTCGCACCGAAAGAATTGCCCGAATGTTGATGCCGCAATTCACTGGGCTTCGCACCCTTCGATTCCAAAGCTTGCTCGCGACCGAGGTTTTCGCGGATGGCGATGAATTCCATCTCGGGTGTCACGATGCCCTGCCGCGCGTACCATAGTTGCGTGACCGGATGATCCTTTGCGCGCAACGGCTTGCGGCGCAGGCCGGGGAATTCCCGATGCTGATTGCGCCCCGTGCCAGGCGATTGATCTGCGTGGCGGGTGGACAAAAACCCATCGTCCTCCGGGCGCGCGATGCGCCCTTCGATTTCCTCCACATCGCCGCGCTTCAAAATCCAATCGCGCCGCAACGCCGGCAGCCCTTCCTCCACCGAGCACGAGTGACCCGGATCGCCCCACGGCCCGCTCGTATCGTACACGCGCACCGGCTCGTTGGATTCCGTTTCCCCAGCCACATTGCGCGTGGGGCTTTGGTCGATTTCGCGCATCGGCACACTGACGCATTTTCCTTTCACGTAAACGCGTCGGGATTTCGGGAATGGGTTTTGGCTTGCGCCAGATTCGAGGGCAGACTTTGTGGTAACCATAATTCAGGCGGGGAAACGGAAAAGCAAATCCCTCGCTGGCATTATCCGGCGGGTTCATTGGGTCAACCGCATCCTGCGGAACTCTCAGCCTTCCAGTTGGCTCCCCTGCCCTTTTTTAGCTGCCCGTCCGCTCGCGGTCAAACCTCAAAAGATTTCCCACAGCCGCAGCTCACCTTGGCGTTGGGATTGGTAATCTTGAACCCGCTGTCGTTGAGGTCATCCGAGAAATTCACCACCGAGCCGCGCAGGAAATCCGCGCTGATCGCATCCACCACCACCGGCACCCCCGCGCAATCCATCTCGCGGTCGTCGTCGCGTTTTTCGTCAAACACCAGCCCGTACTGCATCCCCGAGCAACCGCCCTGCTCCACGTATACGCGCAGCGCCTTGCCCTCCGGCTTGGCCTCGGCGGCGATCATCCGCTGAACTTCCGCCACTGCCTCGGGCGTGAGCGTCACGCAATCCTGTGTTTGTTGCTCCATAAGAAAAAGATACACCAAATTCAGCCGACAATCAACCACGCATCATTTCTGCCGCGCCAACTGGTTCAGAAAATTTTGCTTTCGATTCTCCAAACCTGTTTTCATTGCTGGAAAATTACTGATCATTAAATGGCACAACTCCAATGCCTCCCTCGGTTTGCCCAGTTGGCTCAGTAAATCCATCGCCATCAAACCGCTTTGCCCGCGCCAATAAGCATCCGGCACCTCGCCCGGTTGCAAATGTTTCCCGTGTACCACCGCCAACAAATGATCCACTGCTTCGGTTAATTTTTTATTGCGATCCGCACTGCCCTCAGCCTGTTGCCTCAAGACTTTAGCCCACCCCACCCGGGCTTGGTTTTTCACTGCCACCGGAACCGGCCCCGAAATTCTAACCGCCTTTTCGTAGGCCAACCGCGCATCCTCCCGGCGCCCCGGCAGTTTCGCGGAAACCGAAAGACAAGCATCACCAATGCGCCCCCACGCCCGCGCCGCCACGGCATTGGTGGGGCTCGCCTGCACCACATTGTAAAATAAATTGGTTGCGGCATTGAGCCCCGCCGCGCCCAGCTCCAGCATCGTGAGATCGCCCAGCGCAAAGTGGGCCTCGGATTTCATCGGGGCCGGTGTTTCTTGATCGTTTATCAATCGTGTAAATTCCTTGCGCGCCTCGCCGAATCCCTGCCGGGCCATCGCCGCGCGTCCGGCCATCAAGGTCGCGCGCCGCCGCAAAGCCACCGGCGCATTGGTTTGGCTGGAAATGGATTTGTAGATTTTTTCCGCGCCCAAATGATTCGTGCCAGAGTTGAACGCATCATCCGCCAGCCACATATTTGCCAAATGGGCCTGTTCGGTTTTAGGGTGGGTTTTGATCACCGCCAGAAATGCGGAAACCACATTGGTCGATTGCCCGCCCATCGACTGCATCGACTGCGCCCACGCGTGATCAAGCATCACCCGCGCGTGCAGCGAATGCGTTTTGTTTTTCGCCAACCACAATTGATAGGCCGTATTGGCCGCGGCCCAGTCCGCCTTGACCACCAGCCCCCGAATGGCTTCCAAATCCGCATCTGGACGGAGCGGTGAATCCGGTGATTCCTGTTGTAACCGCGCCAACACAAGTTGAGCCTCGGGCACTTGCCCGGCATCCAGCCGCGCCTGCGCAAGTGTCAACAAGCCTTTGTCCGCCAAGGCAGCGTTGCGCGGGCGCAGTTGATTGAGCAGCAAATCCGCCGCCGGATAATCTCCAAGCGCCACCGCGCTCCGCAACGCAAGATAGGCCGCAAGATCGCGAAGCGGTTCCGGCACGGAAGCCTGCAAAGTGGCGCGCGCCGGAGCATGTTGCCCGCCTCGGACTTGGGCTTGGGCCAGTTGCATCCGGGCCCAAGGAGCCACCGGTGATTCGCCTAGCAATTCGATTGCCCGACTCCAGGCATCACGGGCGGACTGCGGGTTTCCCTCAGCCGCATGACACCATCCTTCCCCCCACTTAGCGCGGCCCTGAATTTCAGGCAAGGGCGATTGCGCGGCCCGGGCAAATCGACCGCGCGCTTTCGCCAATGCACCGGCCTCCCCGCTTTGATGGCGCAGCCATTCCAGCTCGCCCGCGAGACAATTGAGCGTACCCACAAAATTCGTGGACACGGTTCTCTTCGCCAAATCATCCAGAACAGTGATCGCTCCGGCGTAATTTTCCCGCCTCATCTGGAGAAGCGCCGCGCGCAGAAATCCCTCACGCCGATGAACCGCTGGCATAGCGGATCCCTGCATTCGAGAATACTCCCGCAGCGCGGAGGGGACATCATCGGTCTGCTCAAAAATGGCCGCCCGAAAAAGGTGCACTTGAGCCAGTTGATTGGTTTGCCCCGTTCGACGCGCCAACTCCGCCACGCGCGCGGTGGTGGTCAGCGCGTCGCCCGGCTTGCCTGCTTGATTTTCCAGTTTTGCCAACAGAAACAATCGCCGCCATTCGCGGTGCAATTCCGTGCTGGCGGGCAGTTGGCCTAATTCCTCCGCGGCCGTTTTCCAATCCTGTTGTTCAAACAGTGCCTGCGCCAGCAACAGCCGACCCTCCTGCGCCCAGCTCGAATGCGGCCGCGCCTTGGCCAGCACTTGAAATTTTCCTTCGGTCGGCCGCAGTAATTGCACCACGTTTGCCCAATCTTTTTTACGGGCGGACACCGTGGCCAAAGTCACGCTCGCGGAGAGCGCGTGTTCCGAATCAGGGAATTTGCGCAGCAACTCCTGCAAATGCGCTGACGCGGCGTCAAACTGTTCCAAGCGCAATCGGCATTCGGCCTTCCAATACAGGTAGCCATCGGCCAACTCGCCGGCGGCATTTTCGCCTTTGGAAATTTCCGTCGCCGCTTTATTAAATTCCCCCATTTGATAAAGCGCCTGCGCGCGAAGCAAAACCGCTTGCGCACGATGCGGCGAATCCGAATGCAGCCGCGCAAACTCACCCAGCCAGCGCTCCGCCGTGGCCCAATGACCGGCCTGAAAACCGCGGGCCGCCGCGAGGTAGGCACGCTCGGATGGCGTGTCGGAAGGGCCCGTGCGCAAACGCACATTGCCCGTCACCGCCGCGCTTGCGGTTTGTGCCAAAACCAAAATGAACATCAAACCCCTCATCCCGATGAAATCTTTCGCCGCACTTTAGCCTTGGGCGCGGGCAAGGCGCGACTCAAAAAACGGCCCGTGTGGCTTTCCGCACATTGCGCCACATGCTCCGGCGGACCCTCGGCAATCAGCCGCCCGCCGCCATCGCCGCCCTCGGGGCCAAGGTCCACCAGCCAATCGGCGCACTTGATGACGTCTAAATTATGCTCGATCACCACCAACGTATTGCCCGCGTCGCGCAGCTTGGCAAACACATCGAGCAGCCGCGCCACGTCGTGAAAATGCAATCCCGTTGTCGGTTCATCCAACAAATACAAAGTGCGGCCGGTGGCGCGCTTGCACAGTTCGCTGGAAAGTTTCATTCGTTGCGCCTCGCCGCCGCTGAGCGTGGTGGCGCTTTGGCCCAATTGCAAATAGCCCAAACCCACCTCCGCCAGCGTGACGCAGACATTGTAAACCTGCGGCACGGACCGAAAAAACACGCACGCCTCGTCCACCGTCAGCGCCAGCACATCAGCGATGTTCAAGCCTTTGTAATGCATCTCGAGCGTCTCGCGATTGTAGCGGCGTCCCTGGCAATCCTCGCAGGACACGTAAACCGCCGGCAAAAAATGCATTTCAATTTTCAAGAGACCATCGCCTTGGCAGCGTTCGCAGCGGCCGCCTTTTACATTGAAACTAAAACGCCCCGGCCCGTAGCCGCGCACTTTGGCCGAGGGCAGGCGCGCGAATAAATCGCGAATGTGCGTGAACATCCCCGTGTACGTTGCGGGATTGCTGCGCGGCGTGCGGCCGATGGGCGATTGGTCGATGACGATCGCCTTGTCGAGATGCTCCATTCCCTCGATGGATTCGTGCGCGCCGGGGCGATCCTTTGAGCCATGCCATTTGCGGAAGAGCGCGCGGCGCAACACGTCGTCGACCAGCGTGCTCTTGCCCGAACCGCTAACACCGGTGACACACGTGAACGTCCCGAGCGGAATGCGCACGTCAATATTCTGCAAATTATTTTCCGACGCACCGCGAATGACAAGCCAACCGCGTTCGGGCGTGGCAGCCGTGCGCTCATTTGGCAGGGGTATGCTTAGTTCGCCGGAAAGATATTTACCGGTGATGGAGCGCTTGACCTTGCAGATTTGTTTCACCGTGCCGGCTGCGACGAGTTCGCCGCCGTGGACGCCCGCGCCGGGGCCGATGTCGATCACGTGATCCGCCGCACGGATGGTATCCTCGTCGTGCTCCACCACGAGCACGGTATTGCCGAGGTCGCGCAATCCTTTCAGCGTGGCGAGCAGTCGATCATTGTCGCGTTGATGCAGGCCGATGCTCGGTTCGTCGAGAATGTAAATGACGCCCACGAGGCCCGCGCCAATCTGGGTGGCCAGCCGAATGCGCTGGGCTTCGCCGCCACTGAGCGTACCGCTTTCGCGGTTGAGCGACAAATAACCGAGCCCCACGTTGCCGAGAAAACCCAAACGCGCCTTGATTTCTTTCATCACCTCGCCGCCAATTTTTTCCTGCAACTCGGTGAACTCAAGTGAATCAAAAAACTTCAGCGCATCCGCTACGGACAACCGACATACTTCCATCACCGACAAGCCCGGAATGGCCACCTTGCGCCGGCGGCCCTTGGGGCGGAAGCGGTTGGCCTTGGCGCCGCCGAGAGTGCAGGCGAGGATTTCCGGCTTGAGGCGTTGGCCGTGACACGCGTCGCACGGTTGACTGCTCATACAGTTCTTCACGCGTTTCTTGGTGAACTCGCTGTCGGTTTCCTGGAGAAGCCGCCGGAGGTTGGGGATGACGCCCTCGAAGGGTTTGGGCTTGGGATTCTTTTTGGCGGCGCGCCAAAAGGCAAACTTGATTTCCTCCTCGCCTGAGCCGTGCAGCATCACCTCGCGAAATTCCTCGGGCAACTTTTCCCACGGCACATCGAGCGGTTGGTCGTAATGCGAAGCGACGGCTTTGATGACGTGATTATAATAAATAATCATTCGGCGGCCACCGCGTTTCCACGGGGCGATGGCCCCTTGGGTAAGTGTCTTTTCGGGATTGGGCACCACGAGGTCGGCGTCAAAGACCAGTTTCTGCCCCAACCCGTGACACACCGGGCAAGCGCCGAAAGGTGAGTTGAAGGAAAAATGCTTGGGCGTGAGCGTGTCGTAACTTTTGCCGGTGGCGGTGGAAACCATTTTGGTGGAGTGCAGCGTCTCATCCCATTTGTCGGTTTTTTTCTTGGCCGATTGATGCAACGCAAGCACGCGGCCTTGGCCCCATTTGAGTGCCGTCTCCACCGAATCGGCAAGGCGTTGCCGCATGCCATCGCCAATGATAAGCCGATCCACCACCGCCTCGATGTGGTGTTTCTTTTTGGGATCAATGGTGATGCGGGTGTTGACCTCCAACTCCACTAACTCGCCATCCACACGCGCGCGCACGAAGCCTTCACGCGCAAGTTTCTCGATCACATCGCGGAACTCGCCCTTTTGATGGCTGACCACCGGCGCGAGCAGCATCACGCGCGTGCCGGTTTTCATTTCCATCAAGCGATCAATAATTTCCGTGGGCGTTTGCTGGCTCATCGGCTCGCCACTCTCCGGACAATGCGGCGTGCCGATGTGCGCAAACAGCAAACGAAGATAATCAAAAATTTCCGTGGTGGTGGCGATGATCGACCGCATGCTGCCGCCGGCACTGCGTTGCTCGATGGCGATGGTGGGCGAAAGTCCCTCGATGAAGTCCAACTCCGGCTTCTGCATTTGATCCAGAAACTGCCGCGCATAGGCAGAAAGCGACTCGACGTATTTGCGTTGGCCCTCAGCGTAAATCGTATCAAACGCCAGCGATGATTTGCCCGAGCCGCTCAAGCCCGTGACCACCACCAACTGATCGCGCGGAATCGTGAGCGAGAGATTTTTAAGATTATGCTCCCGCGCCCCTCCGATCCGAATGACATTCGCTCCCATAAAAGAAGCGCACCGTACGCGCGTGGCACGCAAATTCCAAGCCCGCGCTAGCGCAGAATCAGTGGCGAAGTGCTTTCAATCACCATCCGCGGCAAGGCCGGCATGTTCGGCCCGGGGACGCCGTGCTTTATCTTGAAATGATATTCACGCCATTTCTCAACCCCTTCCAAGCGAAACACCGTGCGTTGGGCGGCTTCGCTGGTGATGGCGTAATTGGTGCATAAGCCGTCTTTTTCGACAGCGTTTTGCGCGGGCTTCAGCGTTTGGCTGAAGGTGTATGCAACAAACCGCGGCGTGCCATCGGTACGCAGCAGCGAGAGGATTTGTTGCGGGATGCGTTCGTAATCAATCTCATTGGGGAAGAATCGTTGTGCATATAGTTGCGTCATATTTCCTGTGTTCAATTGTGCGTCATTAATCATGCTCAAAAAATCAGGGTTGCCATCGGTTAATTCACTCACCTTGAGAATATCACTCACCCGCTCAAACGGAATCTCGACACGATGACGATCGATAGAACGAACGATGCGATGCATAAACGCTCCGGGCGCCAGACGAAAATCATAACCCATACAAGTCGGATCCATGCAGTTTCCGAAATGCGGCACACTGTGAAACGCCCATATGCCACCGTTGTTTTTGAGCACTTTGCGCGGCACAGCCACTCCGGACAACACTGCGCCCCATGCCGCCGGGCTCTTCGCGTTGACGGACAGCAAACCGGTGGCGGCCACGGGCGAGGCGCTGGTTGAAAACAAATCCACCAACCGGTGATCATTCGTGGGCAGCGTGTCCAGCGTGCCGGTTTGCCGTTGCCAAGCATCGGTGCTGATGAGGTACATCCAGCTCGAAGGATCCGCCGGGTCATGCGTGTAACCCACGGTGGTGGCCAGTTTATTGATTGTGAAAGTCGCATCCCACAGGGTTAGCGTTTTTGGCGCTAATTGGGGATTCGAATAATCGTAACGAATGTTGCCATCATAACCCTGATAATCCGGTGGCCCTCCCTGTAACTGAACCCGATCGCCCTGCCAGAAGAAGGGAACCTCACCCGCTGTGATTACGCCGGTGACTGCATTAATGGAATTAATTATCAAACGATTCGCCGGCTTGGACTTCAGATAAAGCGATTGCCACGGCGTACCACGATGCACCATCCCCAACCAACCGAGCGCTTCAAGCCCGCCGGTGTTTTTGTGTGGGAATATCCAGGAATTTGAAT
>DQLO01000225.1 GCA_015660155.1 Verrucomicrobiota bacterium | reverse complement strand
GTCGTCTGCACGCCCGGCAGCACCTCGGTGCTGTTGTTCGTGTTCATCGCCAGCCAATAGCCGGGCATCACCTCGCCGGTGGCAATCATTTGGCCGCGGAAAATAAACCGATACTCATTGGGCTGCAGTTCCAAATTATCCCGCAACCGCACGGCGGGAATGATGAAGCCCATGTCCTGCACAAAATTCCGACGCACACTCGTCACGCGCTCGAGCACATCGCCGCCCTTCTTTGGATCCGCCAGTGCCAACAGTCCGTAGCCCAATTCGATTTGCAATGTGTCCAAATGCAGCAAGTCCTCAAGCTTCTCCGGCCCGGCGGGCGCGGTGCCACCGCCATCGCCATCGGCTCCGCCGCCATCAGGCAGTCCCGGCGTGGTTCCACCGTCTTCGGGGCGCACCATTATCATGCCCTTTTCTTCAAAGTTTTTGTACATGAAATAAAATACGCCGCCCATCACCGTGAAGGGGAACCAAGGCAGAATACCCGACACCAACGCGAAGGCTGCAAGAATCAGCAGCGTGTACGAAAGAATCCGAAGCACGTTCGGCTGCAGGAAAAGTTGGGTGGTCAGCGTTTGGCCGAGGCTGGCTTTATCCGCCGAGCGCGTCACCAAAATACCCGCCGCGGTGGAAATCACCAACGCCGGAATCTGCGAGACTAGTCCATCACCAATACTCAGAATGGTGTAAGTTTGCATCGCCTGTCCCACGCCCATGTCGCGCTGAACAACACCAATGCCGATGCCGCCGATGACGTTGACCAACGTGATGATGATGCCCGCGATGGCATCGCCGCGCACAAACTTGCTGGCACCGTCCATGGAACCATAAAAATCTGTTTCCTTCGCGAGCTCTTCGCGCCGCGCGCGGGCTTGGTCTTCTTTGATGAGGCCGGCGTTTAGCTCTGCGTCGATGGCCATTTGTTTGCCGGGCATGGCGTCCAAGGTGAAGCGCGCCGCCACTTCCGCGATGCGGCCGGCGCCCTTGGTGATGACTACGAAGTTAATCAGCGTAAGAATAATAAACACAACGAAGCCGACCACATAATTATTTTGCACGACCACTTCGCCAAATTTTTGAATAATCTGGCCCGCCTGCGCCTCGCCCAAAATGAGGCGCGTTGAGGCGACGTTTATCCCTAATCTAAATAATGTGATGATCAGCAGCAGCGTGGGAAAGGCGGTGAACTCGGAAGGCTCGCGCACGTAAATGATGACGAGCATGATGAGCAAACCGGAGGAGATGCTGACCGCCAGCAAGAGATCGAGCATCCACGGGCGTATGGGCAGCACCATCCACAACAGGACGCTGAACACAAAAGCCACCAAGCCGATGTCGGCCCAGGGCATATGCTTTTGTGCCGGTGCGGTGCTCATACCACGAGACGCCTTCCCGGGGCGTGGGTTGCTGGCTGATTTTCAGTCATTTTCGGATAATCCGTCAAAGCGCGCATCCGTGCGCACACCCAATTATGCAGCAAATGGGATGCCAGTTTTTGCAATTTTTGGGGGAAATTTGTCATTTTCAACGATTTTTTGCCAAATTAATCCGTCGGCACCCGTTGTCCGCGGGTGTAGTAGCGATAACGGTTGGTGCGGTACACGTAGGCCAAAATCTCCGCCACGGCGGCGAACATCTCGGGGATGATCTCGCGGCCCACTTTGCAGTGTTTGAAAAGCAGCCGAGCCACCGGTTTGTTTTCCACGATGGGCACGTCGTGTTGCTTGGCGATCTCGCGAATGCGCAGGGCGTTGTAGCGCGCGCCCTTGGCCACCACGCGCGGCGCGCCCATATCGTCGCGGTCGTACTTGAGCGCGATGGCCAAATGCGTGGGGTTGGTGACGATGACATCCGCCTGCGGGATTTCTTCCTGCATCGATTCCATGAGCAATTGCCGACGACGGCGTTTTTGTTCGCCCTTGACTTGGGCGTTACCGTCGGCTTGTTTGGTTTCGTCCTTCACCTCCTGTTTGGTCATCAGGCTATCCTGTTCATTTTTCCAAACTTGAAAAGCATAGTCCGCCGCAGCGATCACCACCATCCCCGCCACCACGCGTATGCCCACGCTCTGCGCGGTTTGGCCCATGAACACCAGCAAATGTTTCACGTCGATGGCCGAATAAAAAACCGGGTCATCCAGCACATCTTTCAAAACCGGATAGGTGAATCCAAAGATGACCACAAACTTGGCAAGGCTCACAAACAACTTTGCAACCGCTTTGCTGCTGAAAATATTTTTGAAACCCTTCAATGGATTGAGCTTTGAAAATTTGGGCTCGATGGCCTTGGGCGTTAATTTGAATTTACTTTGGATGCCCGAGCCGATGATCCCGGCCATCACACCGGCTCCCATCACCGGCAAAATCAAACTGCCGGCCACTGCCATAAACTGGTTGAAGAATGTTGGAAACGACTCCGCCGTCATTCGCAGCGTGCTCATTTGCTGGATGGTGCTGGTCATGTACATCTGGAAGGTTGCCACCATTTTAGGCGCCATAATGGTGAACACCATCAGCGCCAGCGTCAGCAGCACCAGCGTGGACACCTCCTGGCTTTTCGCGAACTGACCGCCCTCCATCAACTCCTGCATTTTTTTTGCGGTGGGCTGTTCGGTTTTCTCTTGGCCTTGATCGTTTTCCGCCATGATTTATCCTCCCAATCCCATCAGCCGCGTGGCCACTACAAAATCGTCCGGCAGTTTGTGCAGGTACTCGGTGATTTGCCGCGCCGCCATCGAGAGCGTGAATCCAAACAGAAACACGCCCACCAAAATACGCACGGAAAAGCTCTCAATAAACACGTTGATTTGCGGAATAGTTTTCGCCAGCACCATCAATAGCAAACTCACCACGATGCCCACCGCGATCACCGGTGCCGCGATCCGCACGGCCACCACGAAGGTGTGCGCGCACATGGCGGTCACCGCGCTAAAAAGCGGGCCCGAAAGCTGCCCACCACCAATGGGCAACACTGCGTAGGATTGTTGGAACCCCAGCAGCAACTCAAAGTGCACGTCCAGCGCGAACATCAGCATCACCGCCAGCAACGAAAGAATGGCGCTGGGCGTGGGCGAAGGATCTGTTTCGCCGGGGGCGATGAGGCTCGAAAGTTGCAGGCCCATTTCGGTGCCGATGTAATGACCGGCCAAGGCCACGGAAAACATAATGAGCCGCACCACAAACCCGAGCATCAAGCCGACCATCACTTCCTTGCCCACCAACAGCACAAATTGGAACAGCGTGAATTGGATCAAATCCGGCGGCAACAACACCCCGGGAAGGGTCAGCAACGCGAGAAATCCTGCGATGGCTAGGCGCAGGCGGACGGGCATGGCGGCGGCGGCGAAAATCGGGAAAATGAAAAGCATCGCGCCCGCCCGCACGAAGATCAAAAACCAAACTAGAAAAAGTTCAACCATCACCCGGCCATGGCTGGCATTTTCTCAATGATTTCGACGGTGTAATCCATCACCGTACGCACCATCCACGGCATGATGAGAAACAACAGCGCGCTCACCGCCAACGCCTTGGGCACGAAGGTGAGCGTTTGTTCCTGCAATGAGGTGACGGCCTGAAACAAACTCACCGACAGGCCCACGCACAAACCGGTGAGCAACAGCGGGCCGGCGATCATCAGCACGTGGGTCATCAACCCCTTCAATATTTCTACGGTATAATCCGGACTCATAATTTTCCTTTCAGTTGTTCACGTCCCGAAGCTCAAGGCGAGGGAGCGGACCACCAAGGTCCAGCCATCGACCAAAACAAACAGGAGAATTTTCAGCGGCATCGAGATCGTCACCGGCGGCAGAAACAGCAGGCCGAGGCTCATCAACACAATCGCCACCACGAAATCAATTAGGATAAACGGAATGAACAACAGGAATCCCATCTGGAATCCCGTGCGCAATTCGCTGAGGATAAAGCCGGGAATCACCACCGTCATCGGCAGATCCTTCACCTCGGTGGGGCCCATCTTGGCGAGGCCCACAAAAAACTCCACATCCCGCGGGCGGGCCTGGCGCAGCATAAAATCCTTCAAGTGCCCCTTGGCCACTTCCAGCGCCGCGCCACCGCCCAGCTGTCCCTCGGCGTAGGGCTGGATGGCCTCGACATCAATTTTTTGGTAGACCGGTTGCATGATAAAAAAGGTCATGAACAACGCGAAACCCACCATGATTTGATTGGCCGGCACGCCCTGCAAAGAGAGGGCGTTGCGCAAAAAAGAAAACACGATGACGATCCGCGTGAAACAGGTCATCAACATAATCAGCGAAGGCGCCACCGTCAGCAGCGTCATCAAAAACACAATGCGAATGGCGATGTTGATTTTGCCCGGCTCGGTGAGGCCGCCGATGCCGATGTTCAAATTGAAGGCGTCGTTGGTGCCGCCGCCCGCTTGGGCCCACAGCCCGCCCGCGCCCACCAGCAAGAGCACTGGAACAAGCCAGGCCCAGCGGCGGGGTCGCGGTCGGGGAGGTTTCGGCCGGGTCGTCACGAGATAATCATTAGGGTATGTGTTCATGACTTCTTCCGATCCAGAAAACCTTTGAGCTTGGCGGCAAACGAACCGGGCTTGGGTTCGTTGTCCGCATCGTCCTCCGCTTCCGCCACCTCATCGAGGTGGGTGAGGAAACTTGTGCCAGCGGGCGAGTCGGCAATTAGGAACCGCTGCTCGCCATATTCCACCACGTGCAAGGCGTGGCGGGAGGCGAGCGAGCGGGTTTCAATAATTTTGAGATTGGCCTGCGCCACGGGCACCAGCCCGATGAGGCGCGATTTGCGAAACCACCAAGCCCCGAGCAGCAGCAGGCTGATTATGATGGCCATCGCGCCGAGCAAACGCATGAACACACCGGCGACACCACTGGACTTGGGCTCATAAGTTTCGTTCGGTTTTTGGAGGCCATACACGGCGCGATTGGCGGCGGAGGTTTCACGTGGGGGAGAGTTGGTGGCAGTCGCCGCTTCCTTGGCGGGCGAGGGCGAGGATTTCGATTGTGCCGCCGAGGCGGGCATCACGAGCAGCGCGCAGGCCAGAAGCCCGGCAAACCACCTTTGTCTTGTGCGATTCATTTCCATTTTCAACCCTTTGGGTTGGTGCAATCCGTTGCGGCTGGCGCTTTCCGGCCCCGCCATCCTTGGCGGCTCCTCGCACCCGAGGGGACCGGCATTCATTGCCAACACACCCACAGAGCAGCACGTGGCGTGCCACTTTTTGGAAATGGAAGTAATCAGGTGTTTTATTAAAAAACACCCGTTTTTGAAGCTTAATTGTGTTAGTTTTTCAGTTTTACTTGAAAAACACTCCTTTTACGGCCCGGAAGATTTGGCAACGATTTCCTTGATCCGAATGCCAAAGTTGTCTTCCGCCACCACCACTTCGCCGCGGGCGACGAGTTTTTGGTTCACGTACACGTCCACGTTGGCGTTGGCGGGTTTATCCAGCTGCACCACGGTGCCGAGATCCAAATCCAGCAATTCCTGCATGGTCATTTTGCAACTGCCCAGTTCAGCGGAAAGCTTCACGGGCACATCGAGCAGGAAATCCAGGTTGGAAGGCGCGCCGGGCATGGTGCCTGCCTTGGCGGGGGCGGCAGTTTCCGCCGCAGCTTCAGTGGCTTCGGTTGCCTCAGTTGTGGTCGTCTCTTCGGTTGTCTCGGTATCACTCATAGCTTGGTTCCCTTTTTGGGTTAGGGTTTAAAATGTTCCTTGATTTGCACGGCGGTTTTTTTGTCTAGGCTGCCGAGGCGACCGGTGTATTTGGTGAGGCCGGCGAGCTGAACTTCCACTTGGTTGAGTCGCTTAGGATCGAGCGGGATGATGTCGCCTTCCTTGAGGTACAGCAGTTCGCGAGTGAGGATGGTGAGGTCGGTCCATTGGGCGACCACCGGCACCTTCACTTTGTCGTACATATGCTTCCACTTCACGTGCTCGACTTCGTGAAATTCTTCCTCTTCATCCTCGCTGCCGCTGTGGGTTTGCTGGGCGAGATGGCGGAGCAAAGGCT
>DQLO01000312.1 GCA_015660155.1 Verrucomicrobiota bacterium | reverse complement strand
GGGTTCAAGCTCTCGGTGTTTACGTACGACCCCGAGAGCGATTGGCGCGAGATTGTCGAGGACGCGCGCGGGCGACGGGTGTTCCCAGCGTTCCCATCGGAGAGTCTTTTTATTAAAAAGGCGACGCTGGCCATCCCGCATGAGGGCGGGCAGCGTATCCAGCCGGGTTCGGAATCGGAACGCGTGCTGCTAAAGTGGATTCGCGACGGGATGGTTTTTCAGCGCGAAGATGAGCCGGCGCTGGAGCGCGTGAGCGTGTTGCCGGCGGCGCGCGTGTATCGGCGCGAGCAATCGCAGCGGCTCATCGTGCAGGCGCATTACTCCGATGGCAGCGTACGCGATGTGACCGGGCTGGCGGATTTCGTCGCCAATGACGGCGAGGTGGCGACGGTTGATGATCGCGGCCGCGTGACCGTCGGCGCGGTGCATGGCGAGGGCACCATCCTCGCGCGGTACATGGGGCAGGTGGCCATCGCGCGTATCACGGTGCCGGCGGAAAACCGACTGCCTGCCGAGCAGTACGCCGCGTTGCCGGAAAATAATTTCATCGACAAGTTGGCGCACGCTCAGTTTGAGCGGCTGGGGTTGTTTCCCTCGGATCTCTGCACGGACGTGGAGTTCTTGAGGCGCGCGTCGTTGGATGCCATCGGCCGCCTGCCGACGCCGGTCGAGGCGAAAGCGTTCATCGATGACCCGTCGACGGACAAGCGCGGGAAACTCATCGAGCGCCTGCTGGCCGACGCCGCCTATGCCGACCATTGGGCGAACCAGTGGGCCGACCTCGTGCGGCCCAATCCCGACCGCGCGGGTTTAAAGAGCGTTTACATTCTCGACCAATGGCTGCGCGAGTCCTTCCGCGCCAACCTACCAATGGACCAATTCGCGCGCGCGATGGTCGCGGCCAGCGGCAGCACGCATCGGTTTGGGCCGACGGTCGTCTATCGCGACAAGCGTACGCCGCCGGAGTTGGCGAAGATTTTCAGTCAGGTTTTTCTCGGCACGCGGCTCGAGTGCGCGCGCTGCCACAATCATCCAAACGAGAAATGGACGCTCACCGATTTCCATGCGTTCTCGGCATTCTTCGGGAAAATCGGCCGCAAGGGCTCGGGCGTTTCGCCGCCGATTTCCGGCGGCACGGAATGGTTTTTTGCCGGTGGCAGCGGCAGTGTGAAACACCCCGTCACCGGCGAGGCCCTTGCCCCCAAGCCGCCCGGTGCGCCCGCGCCCGAGCTCGACGCCAAGGTCGACCCGCGCGAGG
Source organism: Verrucomicrobiota bacterium (assembly GCA_015660155.1). Lineage (GTDB taxonomy): Bacteria > Verrucomicrobiota > Verrucomicrobiia > Limisphaerales > UBA1100 > JACNJL01. Next base: position 3,622 of record DQLO01000312.1, on the reverse strand, counting down.
TGCTGGTGGACTGGATGACCGCGCCGGACAATCCCTTCTTCGCGCGCGCGATGGTTAACCGCGTGTGGGGAAATTTTTTCGGGCGCGGACTCGTGGAGCCGGTGGACGACCTGCGCGCCTCCAACCCGCCCGTCAACGCCGCGTTGCTCGACGCGCTCGCGAAACATTTTGTTGAAATCAAGTACGACCAAAAGGCGCTCATTCGCACCGTGATGCAAAGCCGCCTGTACCAACTCAGCCACACGCCGAACGAAACCAATACCGCCGACACGCGCAACTTTTCCCGGATGTATTTGCGCCGCCTGCGCGCGGAGGTGCTCATGGACGCCATCGGCGACGTGACCGGCGTGCCGTCAAGTTTTTCCGCCACGTGGCCCGGTGCGCGCGCGGTGGAGACGTGGAATTTCAAAATCAGCAGTGAATTCCTCGACGCCTTCGGCCGACCCAACTCCAGCAGCGACCCCCCCTGCGAACGCAACACATCCGGCACCATCGTCCAGGCGCTGCACCTGATGCACGGCGACGGGTTGCAGAAAAAAATTACCCACGAGAAAGGCCGCTCGAGCCGCCTGGCCGACAGCAAAATGACCGTGGCCGAAATCGCCGATGAAGTTTACCTTGCCGCCCTCAGCCGCCGCCCCACCCAAGCCGAACGCGCCCAAGTCGAAAAATTTTACGAAACCATCGAAGACAAAAAAGACGCCCGCCGCACCGCCACCGAAGATTTTATCTGGGCCATCATCAACTCGGCAGAGTTCGTTTTTAACCATTAACAATTTGTGATTTACGATAGTCGGCCGTGATGAATTCGTTTCACTTTTAATCCGTCGAAATGGCCTGCCTTGAGGGGCCTGATTTTTAATATGAACCGGACAAAATACAATTGCGCGGGCATGGGTCGGCGGGATTTTCTGCAAGTGGGCTTGAGCGGTATGCTGGGCTTGGGGCTGGCGGATTTGTTGCGGGCGCGGGAGGCGCAGGCGGGGAAGAAGGTTAACTGCATTCTTGTTTGGCTGGATGGCGGGCCGTCACATTATGAAACTTTTGATCCGAAGCCGGATGCGCCGAAGGAGATTCGCGGCGAATTCGGGACGATGAAGACGAGCGTGCCGGGGGTGCGTTTTTGCGACAAGGTGCCGCACTTGGCGAAGGTGGCGGACAAAGTGACGGTCGTGCGATCGATCTGGCACAAGGATCCCAATCACGGCGGCGGCAATCATTATATGATGACCGGTCGGCCGACGCCGGTGCCGGTGAACTGCGGGGCCTTCGTGACGTTCCATCCGTCGTTCGGGTCGATGACTAGTTATGAGCGCGGCGTGATCAACGGCTTGCCGCCGTACATGTCGATGGATCGGATGACGCGCTCGGGCGGTCCGAATTTTCTCGGCGCGGAGCATGCGCCTTTTGTCATTTCGGGCGATCCCAACAACAAAAGTTTTAAGGTGCGTGATGTGGTTTTGCCGCAGGGCATCAGCGAGGGCCGCGCGGAAAATCGCCGGCGGTTGCGGCGCGATCTGGATAATCTGCTGCGCATCACCGACAAGGTGGCGAAGGATCCGGCGGTGAGCTTCGACCGTTTTAACGCGCAGGGCGTCGACCTTGTCACCTCGACCGCCGCGCAAAAGGCGTTCGACATTTCGCAGGAGGACGACAAGGTGCGCGATCGTTACGGCCGCAACTCACTTGGCCAGCGGCTGCTGTTGGCGCGGCGGTTGACGGAGGTGGGAGTGTCGTTTGTCACGGTTTATTACGGCGGCTGGGATCATCACACGAATATTTTCAAGACGCTCAACGGCAAATTCATGACCCGCTGGGATCAAGGCCTCGCGGCGCTCATTGCCGACCTCGACGAGCGCGGGCAGCTGGACGACACGATGGTCGTTTGCCTCGGCGAATTTGGCCGCACGCCCAAGGTGAACAAGCGCGGCGGACGCGATCACTGGCCCGGCGCGATGAGCGTGCTGTTGGCCGGGGCGGGGATTCCGCGCGGGCAAATCGTCGGCGCCACGGACGCGAAGGGTTACTACGCCGCCGAAAATGTTTACACGCCGGAAGACTTTGCCGCGTCGCTTTACCTCAAGCTGGGCATCGATCCGCATCAAGTGCTGCACACGCCGTCAGGCAAGCCGGTGCAGCTCGTCGATGGCGGCTCGCGCATCAAGGAACTTTTCGCGTGATGGGCCGCGCGGCCATCGCGGCAATTATAGTTTCGTTTTCGGCAGTCGCTGCGCCGCCGCAAGTGGATTGGCTTTTCCCCATCGGCGCCCAGCGCGGCAGCACGGCGCTCGCGCAAATCGGCGGCAAGTTTCAATGGCCCTTAAAAACCTGGGCGGACGATCCCGGAATCGCGATCACAGCCGATGTGAAAAAAAATGGCTTCTTCAAAATCACCGTCGCGAAAGGCGTCACGCCCGGGCCGCATCTCGTTCGTTTTTATGACGGCAACGGCACCGCGCCGCCGCGCGTTTTTTTTGTGAGCAAAGCGCCCGATGTTCCGGAGAAAGAGCCGAACAACGAAATGCTCTTACCGCAGGCGGTGGACGTGCTGCCTGCGGTCGTCCACGGCAAACTGCAAAGCGGCGGCGATGTGGATAGCTACCGCGTCAAACTCAAGGCCGGCCAATTTTTCATCGCGCAGCTCGACGCGTACACCGCCGGTGTTTCGATGGATGCGCTGATGCTGCTGCGCGATCACCGCGGCGTGAAGCTCGCCTTTAATCATGACGCCCACTCACTCGACCCGCGTCTCGTGTGGCAATGCGATCGCGATGGCGAATATGTTTTGCAGGTCGCCGCGTTCAAATTTCCCGCCAACAGCACCTCGAGCTTCAGCGGCGGCGCAAATCATGTTTACCGCATCACCCTCACCAACGGCCCGTGGATCCGCCACGCCTGGCCGCACGGCGCGGCGGCCGGCACGAAAGGCAGCGTTGGATTGATTGGCTGGAACTTAAAAAATACCTCCGCCGCCACGCCCAAAAATCCCAGCCGCGAAATCGTTGTAGCGGTCGATGCCGCAAACGGCCCGCTGCGATTGCCGGTGACGCCGTGGCCGCAGTTGGCCGAGCGCGAGCCCAATGACACCAACGCCACCGCGCAATCTTTCGCCGCGCCCGCGACGCTTTCCGGCCGCATCGACAAGCCCGGCGACATCGATCGCTTTGCCTTCACCGCCAAGAAAGGCGCGCGCTTTCGGCTGGACATCGATTCGTTTGCGCTTGGTTTCCTGCTGGACGCACGGTTGTCGGTCGAGAATTCCGCCGGCAAAGAACTCACCAACAACGACGACGCCAACAAAAACCGCGACCCGCTGCTCAACTGGACCGCCCCCGCCGACGGCCGCTTCTGCGCGGTTGTTCGCAGTCTATTGCACAAAGGCGGTGGCGAATATTTTTACACGCTTAAAATTCACCAGCCCGAACCAAGCTTCAGCGCCACCGTCGCCGCGCCGCAATTCGCCATAAACGCCGGCGTCACCAACGAAGTTAAAGTGACCGTCAATTATCTCGACGGCTACAAAGGCAAACTCACCGTCGCCGCAAAAGGTTTGCCCAAAGGCGTGAGCGCCGCGCCGGTCATCATGGACAAGAAAGGCATCGCCACCCTCAAACTCATCGCC
>DQLO01000261.1 GCA_015660155.1 Verrucomicrobiota bacterium | reverse complement strand
GTACGTGCCGTCATTTTTTTACCACTACGGTAATACCAAATCCCGTAGCCGTGCGCATGCTTGACAATATAATGATGTTTGCCTACAACCCGAATATCTTTGCCATTGAATTCAACGGACGTGGCTGATTTGCCCTCATCTGGTTTTTCTTCTTCGGGCGGCGGCGCATCGGAACAGGCTGGCATGAGCATCATGGCGGCCAGCGCCGCGGTTTGGCAGAGTTTCCACATGCAGCTAAAATACAGAGTTCGCACAGATTCCGCAAGCTCTCTTCATTCACAATTGTGAGTAAGACGCACCGCAGCTCGAAGCCCAAGGCTCGACGCGGGGGGCTTGCTTGGGGTTTACTCGCCGCGCGTGATTCATCGCAACGATCAACTTGAACCTTTGCTGCCCGCCCTGCGCGAGGCGGAGTGGCTGGCTATGGACACCGAGGCAGACAGTTTGCACGCGTATCCTGAGAAGCTTTGCCTTATCCAGGTGAGCATTCCGGGGCGGGACGAATTGATTGATCCGCTGGCGGGTCTGGATTTAAAGCCGCTTTGGGATGCCTTCGATCAACATGAGATCCTGATGCACGGTGCGGATTATGACATACGTCTTTTCAAGCGCGGCCACGATTATACACCCCGAAAAATTTTTGACACGATGCTCGCCGCGCGCCTCACCGGTCGCACCCAGTTTGGGCTTGTGCATTTAGTGAAGGAAATCGTCGGCGTGGAGTTGGAGAAATCCTCGCAGAAAGCCAACTGGGCGCGCCGCCCTTTGACTCCGAAAATGGAAGAGTACGCCCGCAACGACACGCGGCATCTCAAAAACGTGGTGGATGCTTTGCGCGAAGATTTGCGCGCGTGCGGCCGCGAAGAATGGCATCAGCAGGAATGTGAACGGCAAATCCGCGACAACGCTGTGAACCCGCCGCCGGATACCGACCGCGAATGGCGCCTAAAAGGTAGCGCCCGAATGCAGCCGCGCGCCTTGGCGGTGATGCGCGAGTTGTGGTATTGGCGCGAGAACGAAGCGCGCAAACGCAATCGCCCGCCTTTCTTTGTGCTCTCGCCCGATACGATGCGCGATGTGGCCGAGCTGGCCGCGCGCGCGAAACCCTTCTCGAATCTTTTGCCCCGCCGAATGCCCGACCACCGCAAGCAGGGCATCCAGCGACTTGTCCGCGCTGCTCAGGAATTGCCCGAGGATGAATTGCCCGCGCTGCACAAATCGCCCCCGCGCAAACACATTTCCCCTGCGCAGAAAAAACGCTTTGAAGAATTACAATCGCGCCGCAATCGCGAGGCGGGCGAACTGAGCATCGATCCAACGCTGATCGCCAGCCGTGCCACGCTCGTGCGCCTTTCGTGCGAGGCGGACGGCATTTTCAATGAAGTCCTCCCGTGGCAGCGCGCCTTACTCGGCGTGAGCTAAGGCAGCACTTCCAGCAAAAAACCCTTCAGATATTCCGTCTCCCGAATCGCCGGCACAATGGGGTGATCTGGCGATTGCGAATACCGTTCACGCAACCGCAACACCCGCCGCGCATCAGCGGCCGCGCTGAGAATGGTATCCAAAAACAAATCGTCATCCACGTGATGCGAGCAGCAAAAGGTGGCCAGCAAACCGCCCGGCGGCAGCATCCGAAGCGCGCGCAAATGGATTTCTTTGTAGCCACGCAAGGCGTCCGGCACCGAGGCGCGGTTGCGTGTGAAGGACGGCGGATCCAAAATAATCACGTCAAACTCTCGGTCGCCTTTGCCGGAATTCTTTTTTAACCAATCAAAAACATTGGCCGATTCAAAGCTGACTTCCACTTCGTTTGCCTCTGCATTCGCTCGCGCTTGGGCCACCGCTTCGTCCGATTGGTCGAGCCCCAAAACTTCGCTTGCGCCGGCCTTCGCCGCGTGCACCGCGAACCCACCTTGAAACGTAAAACAATCGAGCACGCGCTTGTCCGTGCAATGCGCCGCCACAAGAGTGTGGTTGATCTGTTGGTCGAGATACCCGCCGGTCTTGTGGCCTTCCAGCAAATTCATCGCGAAGTTGAGTCCACCCAGTTGCACGTCCACCGCTCCAGCCAACTCGCCGTGGAGGACGCCTTTGCTTTGCGGCAAGCCCTCGAACTCGCGCGAGCGCACATCATTGCGTTCCACGATGCAATCGGGCTCCAAGAAATCCATCATCGCCGCGAGAATCAATTTACGGTGCTGCTCCATGCCGGCCGCGGTGATTTGCAAAACCAAAGAATTTTCGTAGCGGTCGACAATCAGCCCGCTCAAGCCATCGGCCTCGGAGCTGATGAGCCGCAGCGAAGTCGCATCCGGCATCACTTGTTTGCGATGGGCAATGGCCGCTTGAATTTTACGCCGCCAAAAAACCGCATCCGGTTCATCGCGCTGATGCGTCATAATCCGCACGGCAATTTTGGAAGTGTTGTGCCAAAAGCCGCGCCCGAGAAAGCGTTGTCGTTGATCGACCACTTCCACCCACGCGCCATCGGGTGGGGCGGTTTCGGGGCGTTGCAGCGAGCGTTGGTAAATCCACGGGTGGCCCGCGCGGACGCGATTGGCCTCACCCGCGCGGAGTTGCAGGATGGGAGTTTTCATTTTGTTTGTAGACAGGTCTTTAGACCAAATGTTTGTGAACTTTGCTTTCGGCCAGTTTCTTGACTAGCTCGCGTACTTTTTGCGCGTCGCGTTTGTGAGTGATGAGCGTGACGTCTGCGGTTTGCACAATCACGCAATCGCGCAGGCCGACAAGGGCGATGGGGGTGCGCTGCTTCGCGGGGCGCGTGTCAAAAATCACATTGCGCGCGGCATCGACGTGGATGAAATCGGCGTTGGCGCAGTTGCCCTCGGCATCGGCTTTGAGGTGGCGCGCGAGCGCGGGCAATGCGCCGAGGTCGTCCCAGTCAAAATCGCCATCGGCAACAATCACGTTTTGCGCGTGCTCCATCACGGCGTAATCGAAGGAAGTTTTTTTTAGTTCCGGATAATCTTTCTTCAACGCGCGCTTCAATTTGGTGGGATTGCCTGCGATGTGAAACCATTTTTCACAGGCGGCGTGCAGCGGTTTTTGATGTTTCAGCAGGCTTTCGATAATGGTCGTAAACGAAAACACAAACATTCCCGCGTTCCAGCGATAGTCGCCGCTGTTCACCAAACGCAGGGCTTTGTCGAAATGCGGTTTTTCCACAAACCGCTCGGCGCGGTGGAACACGGTTTTGTACGGCTTGCGTCCGGGCAAAGCGGGCAACGCTTCGCCGGCGTGAATGTAGCCGTAGCCCGTCTCGGGGCTCGTGGGTTGGATGCCGATGGTGATGATGGCTTGGCCTCGACTGGCGAGGTCAAAGCTATCCTCCAGAATGCGTTGGAATTTTTTCGCGCCCTTGGCGGAAATCACGTGGTCCGAAGGCAGCACCGCCATCACGCCGGTGGTGCTGCGCGCCCCCACCAACGCCGCGGCCAGTGTGATGGCGGGGCAGGTGTCGCGGCCGCAAGGCTCGGCGATGACGTTGTCCTTCGGCACGCGCGGGAGTTGTTTGCGAATGGCGGCGGCTTGGCTTTCGTTGGTGATGATGAAAATGTTTTTGGCCGGCACCAACGATTTCACGCGTTCGAAGGTTTGTTGGAGGAAAGATTTTTTGTCGAGCAGCGCCAGTAGTTGTTTGGGCGTGGCTTCGCGACTGAGCGGCCAAAAGCGTTCGCCTTTGCCGCCGGCGAGGATGGTGACGAAGCGGTCTTTGGGGTCGAGTGTGATTTTCTTTTTAGCGGGCATTTCAGTCCTTTTTGATGGCGTCCACAAGGGTTTTCACAAATGCACCAACGCGCTCCGGCAAATCGGATTCCGCGCCGTGCTCGGCGATTTGATTTACAATTGCGCTGCCGACCACAATGGCGTCGCTGCACGCGGCGACTTGGCGGGCTTGTTCGGGGTTGGAAATGCCGAAGCCCACGGCGATGGGCAGCTCGGTGTGTTGGCGAATGACGTCGGTCATTTGCTCGAGATTGGACGCTACGCTCGACTGCATGCCGGTGACGCCTTCGCGCGAGATGTAATAAATAAATCCACTGCCGCGCGCGGTGATGGAGGCCACGCGCGCTTCGGGCGTGGTGGGGGCCACGAGCCAAATGCTGCAAAGCCCCGCCGCGCGCATCAGGGTTTCGTATTCGTCAGCCTCCTCGGGCGGGAGATCCAGCGCGAGAATTCCATCCACGCCAGCGGTGGCAGCGGCGGCAATAAATTCAGCCAAGCCGCGCCGGTGGATGAGGTTATAGTATATATAGAGGACAATCGGCACCTGCGAGCGCTGGCGAATGGCGGCGATGGTTTCGAGCAGCTTGGTTGGCGTGGTGCCGCTGGCGAGCCCGCGTTGGGCGGAGAGTTGGTTGACAAGGCCATCGGCGAGGGGGTCGCTGAAGGGCACGCCCAATTCGAGGACGTCCACGCCGGCGGCATCAAGCGCCACGGCGAGTTTTTCTGTGGCGGCAAGATTGGGATCGCCCGCGCCGATGTAGGCTACGAATCCTTTTTGGCCGGCAGCGCGCAGGTCGGCGAAGCGTTGGTCGATTCGATTCATCCGCGCGGGAGCTTATCAACTCGCATGAGCGGAAGCGAGCCGAAGCCCTTCCAACGTGAGCAACGGCCGTACGGCGGTGATTTCCGGGCAGTGCCGCGCGATGAGACGCGCGCCGCCGCCGGTGGCCACGACGGGCAGTTTGCGCGTGGCCAGTTCGCGCCGCAGCTCGCCGATGAGCCCGCTGATGAGCCCGCGATAACCGTGCACCGCGCCGATGCGCATCGCTTGTTCGGTGGTCTTGCCGATGGCGGTGCGGATGTCGCGAATTTTAATGCGCGGCAGCAGCGCGGTTTTCTCGTGCAAATAATCGGTCATCGCCGAAAGCCCCGGCGCAATGATGCCGCCGATGTAACGGCCTTGGGCATCGACAATATCAAACGTCACCGCCGTGCCAAAATCGACAATCACCACCGGCGCGCCAAAGCATTCAAACCCCGCGCGCGCATTGGCCAAGCGGTCCGGGCCGATGCTGGCGGGTTTGGGGTAATCTACTTCGAGCCCACAATTGCGGTGGGTGATGACTTCGGGCTTCAAACCCAACTCCCGCAAAATTTTCCGTGCCGCGCGCGTGGCGGCGGGCACCACACTGCAGAGGGTGGCGGTGGAAGGGGTTTGTTTTCCGATGAAATGGCGCAGCCACTTTTTCGCGCGTGCGCTTTGCCAATCGTCGGTGGGAAAAATGTCGTGCGGCGCGATGCGTTTGCCGCGCGCAAGTCCGGCGTGGGTGTGAGTGTTACCGATGTCGAGCAGCAGATTCATTGCGTTATTTTGTGAGCGTGACTTCGCCGCCGATGATGCGTTCGATGCGGCCGTGTTCGGTGCGTAGCAGCAGCGCGCCATTTTCATCCAGCGCCTCGGCGCGTCCGCGCACGCGGCGAGTGCCCATATCGATGGTGGCCAGTTTGCCCAGCGTGGTGCAATAGCCGGCCCATTCCTCGGCTACGGCGGCAAAATCGCCGGCGAGGATGCGCGCGTATTCGCGGTCAAGTTCGTGCAGCACCGCCTCGGCGAGATCCGCGCGCGACACAGATTTTCCCGTGGCTAATTTGAGGGAGGTGGCGATGTTGCGAATGTCGGCGGGGAATTCGCTGGCGGTTTGGTTTACATCAATGCCGATGCCGAGCACGACCGAGCGCACGTGCTCCAGTTCGGCGCTCATCTCGGTGAGAATGCCCGCGATTTTTTTGCCCTTAATTAACAGGTCATTGGGCCACTTGATTTCCGGCGTGATACCGGTGGTTGATTGGATCGCCCGCACTAGCGCATTGGCGGAGGCCGCGGTGAGTTGGGTGCATTCGCTGGGGGCGAGGCTGGGGCGCAGCAGCACGGAAAACCACAGGCCGCGTCCGGCGGGGGAGGACCATCGGCGCCCCATGCGGCCGCGACCGGCGGATTGGCTTTCGGCAAAAATGACGAGTCCTTCGGGATGATCTTCGAGCGCGGCACGGCTGGCTTCGTCGTTGGTGGACGTGGTTTGGGGCAGCACTCGGATGACGTTGCCGATCACTTGGCCTGTGGCGAGGCGGGATTGGAGATCGACCGCGAGCAAGGCGTCGGGCTTGGACACGAGCTGATAACCACGATGCGGGCTGGCGATGATTTCAAAACCCGCCGCGCGCAGCAATTCGATGTGCGACCACACTGCGGCGCGCGTGACGCCGAGTTGTTGGCACAAATCCGTGCCGGCCACGCCCTCGGGATGGACGCGCAAGGCGGCGAGTAATTGGGCGGCCGGACTCATTGGGTGGGCGTAAAATCCATCGCGATGTCGACCGCCGCAGCGGAATGCGTGAGTGCGCCAACGGAGATGTAATTGACGCCGGTTTCGGCCACGGCACGAATGTTGTCCAGCGTGATGCCGCCGCTGGCTTCGGTTTGGCTGCGGTCATCGATGAGCGCCACCGCTTCGCGCAACATTTCCGGCGGCATGTTGTCGAGTAGAATAATATTCGCGCCGGCTTTGGCGGCGGCTTCGGCTTGTTCGAGGGTGTCGGCTTCCACCTCCACTTTTAAATCCGGCGCGGCTTCGTGCGCGCGGGCCACGGCGCCGGCCACCGGATCATCACCGGGCAGAGCGGCGAGGTGGTTATCTTTAATCATGATGAGGTCATCAAGCCCGCGCCGGTGATTGCGCGCGCCGCCGCATTGCACCGCATATTTTTCAAACGCGCGCCAACCGGGCGTGGTTTTGCGCGTGTCGAGAATCAGCACGCCCGTGCCGCGCACGGCTTCGACGTAGCTCGCCGCCTGCGTGGCGATGCCGGAAAGGCGTTGGAGATAATTCAGCGCCGTGCGCTCGGCGGTGAGCAACGCGCGGCAAGGGGCCGTGATTTCCAACAACGTGTCGCCCGCGTCGGCGTCGTTGCCGTCCTCGAGTTGATTGTGGAAAACGGCAATACTGGAAAGCTGCCCGAACGCCTCCTCTGCCAACGCGAGGCCGCACACTGTAAGCGGCTCACGAGCGACGATGATTGCCCGTCCCGTCGCCTCGGCCGGCAGTAGAGCATTGGTGGTGACGTCGCCCGCGCCGATGTCCTCGGCGAGGGCGCGTTGCACGTGTTGCTGGATGAATTGTTCGTCAAGCGCGGCCACGGCCCATTCTTGAAGCGCGCGGTGCGATGTGGCAAATTTTATTCGTGTTTTAACTCAAAAAACTTGAGTGGAAAAAAGGTGTCCTTTTGGCCTCTTCTGTGGCACATTGTTTCCATGGCGAACGTCATCATTCGACCCGATTGGTATTTGCCGGAGTCCGCCGTGACGCCGGAAGCGGTTTATCGCAACCGTCGGCAATTTCTCAAAACGCTGGGCATGGGCGCAGGGCTGGGCGGCGGTTTGCTGGCGGGCGACGCTACAGCGGCCGCTACGGCGAAGGAAAACCTCAAGTTGTATCCGGGCAAGCGAAACGCTAAGTACAACCCCAACTTTCGCACCACGCCTCAACAGTGGGCCACGGGCTTCAATAATTTTTATGAGTTTTCGACTGATAAGTTTCAGGTGCAACGAATGGTCGGCGCTTTTCGCACCGAGCCGTGGCCGGTGACGATTGGTGGTTTATGCAAAAAACCATTCAAGATGGACGCGCAGGATATGGTGGCCAAGTTTGGGATTGAAGAGCGGGTGCATCGTTTGCGTTGCGTGGAAGGGTGGGGGATGATTTTGCCGTGGTCGGGTTTTTCGCTGCGGCGATTGCTTGAGCTGGCCGAGCCGACGAAAGAGGCGCGTTACGTGAAGTTCACCACCGCAATGATCCCGCGGCAAATGCCCGGCATCGCGCGGCTGCCGCAATATCCGTGGCCCTACACCGAAGGGTTGCGAATTGCCGAGGCGATGCACGACCTCACATTTGTGGCCACGGGGATGTACGGCAAGCCGTTGCTCAAACAAAACGGCGCACCCATTCGGTTGGTGGTGCCGTGGAAGTACGGCTACAAAAGCATCAAGAGTATTGTCAAAATTGAGTTTGTGCGCAAGCAACCCAAGACGTTGTGGAACACGCTCTCGGCGGTGGAGTACCCTTTCGAATCCAACGTGGATCCCGCAAAACCGCATCCGCGCTGGAGCCAAGCCAGCGAGGAGATGAAAGGAATGAACGGCCTTCGCGTGCGCACTCTCAAGTATAACGGCTATCGCGATGTGGCCGGTTTGTACCGGCGTTAACGAATGCCGCTCCCCGTCATTTCCGTGGCGCAAATGCGCGAGTGGGAGGAGCGCACCTGGGCGTCGGGGGCAACGGTGGAGTCGGTGATGCAGCAAGCCGGTGAAGCTGTGGCGGAACGCGCCGGGAGTCTTGCGGAAAATTTCGACCCTTCAATTCTTTTTCTAATCGGCAAAGGCAATAACGGCGGCGATGCCCGAATTGCTGCCAAGGCGCTGATGGCGGGAGGGGTCAACACACGCATTCATGTGCTGGAGGTGAATGACGGGACGGAGGCTTTGCCGGATTTATCCGACGCATCGCTGGTGGTGGATGGCCTTTTCGGCATTGGGCTCAATCGGGAGTTGTCCGCAGATTGGTGCGGCTTCATCGAGCGGCTCAATCAAGCCACGCAGGAGTTGCGCATTCCGGTGTTGGCGGTGGACGTGCCTTCGGGGCTGGATGCGGATACCGGCCAACCACGCGGCGCGGCGGTGCGGGCGGATTACACATTGACCTTCGGCGCGCCCAAAGCGGGTTTGGTTTTGGAAGGCGCCTCCGAATTCGTGGGGCACTTGGAGGCGGCCGCAAAAATTGGTTTGAGTGAAGCGCCGCCCTTGGGTGAATTGCGTTGGGTTGTTGCCGATGATTTCAAATGCTTCGCCCCCAAGCGCGCGGCCAGTGCGCACAAGGGCACTTTTGGGCACGTCGGCATTATCGCCGGTTCCACGGGCTATCACGGCGCGGCAGTATTGGCGGCGCGCGCGGCAACAACTTCGGGGGTGGGATTGGTGAGCGTGTTCACAGCCGCGTATGCGCCGGTGGCCGCACAGCTGCAATCGGCGATGGTGCATCCTTGGGATGCCAATGTGGTTCAAACCTTGAGCGCGTGCACGGCAGTGGTGATTGGCCCGGGCTTGGCGGGGCCGGATGTGCCGGAAAGTTTGCGGCGGGTTGCAGTTAATTTATGGCGGGAATCGGAAAACCCAATCGTGGTGGACGCCAGTGCGCTGGAATGGATTGCCAACGAAACCATTCCCGAAAACGCCGTGCGCGTGGTGACTCCGCATCCCGGCGAAGCTGCGAGGCTTTTGGAAACCACCCCCGGCAAAATCCAGGCCGACCGCTTGCGGGCGCTTCGACAGATTTCCATAACTTGCAGTGGAGCCATCGCGGTGCTCAAAGGACGCCACACGCTTATCGGCACCTCCGAAGGGCCGGTGAGCATCAACAGCACCGGCAGTCCGCGCCTCGCCCAAGGCGGCAGCGGCGATGTGCTGGCGGGGCATTTGGGCGGTTGGCTGGCTCGCAGGGATTTGGGATCCGCAGCGGAAACCATCTGCGCGCAAGCAGTGTGGCGGCACGGTGCGGCGGCGGATCATCTTTCGAGCTATGGATACGCTTGGGATCTTGAGGCTTTGCTCTCAATTTTGGAGACAGATTTTGATTGCTGAAACCAGTTTTCTGATGCACGCTGAGTGAGGAGTGAGGGGGTGGATTTCATTATTGGTTTGGCTGCTGGTTGCGATGCCGGAAGCGCGTGCTGCATTTCTCGTGGAATTTCAGGGCGGGCGCAAACCTGTTCAGGTGCACAGCATTATTTCCGTTAACTCGGACGGCGTTGTGCTGCGGCCCGTTGGTGGTGGGTTCGGCAATGGCGTGCGCCATCGCTGGGATGAATTCACCGCGCGCAGTTTGGGCTTGCTGATGACTGAGTTTTTGAGGGACCCGATTTTCAACCAAAAATCCCGTGATGCTAAATTCAAAATCATAGAAGCCCTCGAGACGGTTCGAAGAAAACAAGTCCCGGTTGTTGTCGCGCCCACACCCAAGCCCGTCCAGCCACTCCAACCGTCTCAACCTGTTTTGCCAGTTCAACCCACCCAACCCCCTCCACCCAAGCCGGTGGCGCCGCCCGCAGTGAACCCCAATACGGGAATCCCGCAACCTGCGGAAACCGCAATTCGAGCCGCCGCTCCCACCAACAGTTTGCCGCCGCCGCCACAGCCGACGACCAACGCCGCAACCGTTGCAACCGCCGCGCCGACTTCACCCTTTCAACTCATCGAGCCCCCCGGTGTGGTGCCTTTCCCGGAACGCCGCCCGCCCGCCAGCGCATTGAGCCCGGAAGTGGCGTTCAATCCCGCCGGCATTTTCCTCGCGTTGCTGGTCATGGCGCTCAGCGGCTATGCCGGTTATGAAATTGCACGATTCAAAAACCGGCCCGTGAAATTGGTGTGCGCCCTGAGCGCCGTGTTGCCCGTCGTGGGCCCCGCGGTATTCCTTGCGCTGCCACCACAGGAAGCATCAGCGCTTGCCGCGCCCGGTGTTCTGGGCGTTCCCGGAGCGGCCGAGTTGCCCGGCACCACGCCTCCCACGCCGTTGCCCGCTCCGCGTAGTTTGAAATATGAGGACGATCCGGATTCACCGTACGCTAATCTTCCCGCAGGCGGGGCAGAGGAAACTCAATTTGTGGAGGAACCCGCTGCTGCGCCGGTAACGGTTGCGCAGTCGCTCGAGCATTATCACGGTTCCGAGTACGACTTTACCCCGGCGTTTTTTAGCCAATACTTTGCTCAATTTGTGGGCTCGGCATCCACCACCGGCGAGGCGCTCATTCTGCGCACCGTGTCCTCCGGGTATTCTGTCCACTACATTTCATCTGTGGATGCCACCGGATTGCAATTTATTTTCGCCTCGCAGGGCCAGTGGATGGAAGGATTTTTAACCTTTGCCGACCTCACAGAAGTGGAGGTGCTCGGTCGTGTCTGAACAAATGAAATACAACGCCGTGCTCCTCTTTGGCGCACCCGGTTCTGGCAAGGGAACTCAGGGCCGCATTCTGCGCCACCTCCCCAACTGCTATTACTTTGCCTGCGGCGATGCCTTCCGCAACCTGCGCCCGGATGATCCACTGGGTAAAACGTTTCTTGAATTCTCAAGCCGCGGCGAATTGGTGCCGGACGAATTCACCATTACCCTTTGGCAAAAAAATATGGAGAGCGCCATCGTCAAGGGAGCTTTTCACCCCAAGCAGGATTTCCTCGTGCTCGATGGCATCCCGCGCAATCCGCATCAAGTTGAAATGATGGATGAGCACGTCAACGTGTTGGCCGTGCTGCACCTCGCCTGCCCGGATCAGGAGCAAATGATCGAACGCATCCAGCGCCGCGCCCTGCTCGAAAGCCGATTGGACGACGCCAATCTCGAAATCATCCGCCAACGCTTCGAGACCTACAAACAAGAAACCCAGCCGGTGCTCGATTGTTTCGACGCCAGCATCGTGCATCACATCGACTCCACCCAATCGCCCGTCAAGGTGCTGGGCGGCGTCGCCGAAGCACTGGGCCAACTGGAGTTTTGCAACTGATGCCCCTCCGCGTGCTCTATATGGGCACCGCCGAACTGGCTTGCCCGCCGCTCGCCGCCCTTCACGTCAGCCCCATCGCGGATGTAGTGGGGGTGGTCACCCAACCCGATCGCCCCGGCGGACGCAAACTAAAACCCCAACCCAGCCGCGTCAAACAATGCGCGATCGAACTCGGTTTGCCCGTCATCCAGCCCCAAACCCTGCGCACCCCTGAAGCCCTCGAACAACTCGCCGCCTTTGAGGCCGACCTTTTCATCGTCACCGCCTACGGCCAAATCCTCCCCCAAACCATCCTCGACCTTCCGCTGCACGGCGCACTGAACATCCACGCCTCACTCCTCCCGCGCCATCGCGGCGCCGCCCCCATCCAATGGGCCATCCTTGAAGGCGACACTGAAACGGGAATTACGTTGATGCGAATGGACGCCGGCCTCGACACCGGCGATATGATCGCCACCGCGAAAACTCCGATCACCGAATCAGACACCGCCCAAACCTTGCACGACCGACTGGCCGAAATGGGTGCTGCTTTATTGACCCAATCGCTCACCGGATTTTTGGACGACACCCTCGCGCCTGTTCAGCAGGATGACAATCAATCCACCTACGCGCGAAAAATCAAAAAGCAAGACGGTCAAATCGACTGGACACAACCGGCAATAGACATTCACAGAAAACTCCGCGCCTTCACTCCGTGGCCGGGAATTTTCACGCAACTGCCAATTGAGAAAAATCGATTATTGAAAATTCAAGCCGCTGAGATTTCATCCCCAAAAGGGAATTCCGGGGAAGTGCTATTCGCAAATGAAATGGGCATTGTTATCGGATGCGGTGAGCAATCGCTCAATCTCCTGAAATTACAGCGCGAAGGCGGCCGCTCCTTGAACGCGGCGGAATTTCTCAATG
>DQLO01000163.1 GCA_015660155.1 Verrucomicrobiota bacterium | reverse complement strand
GCCACGCCAAGCCCAAGAAAGTCAGCAGCGGCCCCTGCAAAGAAGTGGTTCACATTTTTGAGGAGTCAGGAGACAGGAGTCAGAATCCATCGACCTTCAACCCTCAACTCTCAACCCTCCTAAATTTCCCCATTCAGCAATGCTGGCCTCAAGACGCCGGGCGCTTTCTCACTCTTCCCTGCGTCGTCACTCACGATCCTGATACCGGCGACCGCAATCTTGGTCTGTATCGCATGCAGGTTTTTGACGAGCAAACCACCGCGCTGCATTGGCAGTTGCAAAAAGTCGCCGCCCGTCATGGCCGCCGCTATTACGAAAGAGGTGAGCGGATGCCGGTCAGCGTCTTCCTCGGCGGCGATCCGGTTTACGCCTTCTGCGCCAGCGCGCCGTTGCCCGATGGGCTGGACGAATTACTGCTCGCCGGATGGCTCCGCAAAAAATCCGTGCCGCTCGTCAAGTGCGAGACGAACGACCTCGAGGTGCCCGCCGATGCCGACATCGTCCTCGAAGGCTACATCGACCCCACCGAGCCCCTGCGCGACGAAGGCCCCTTTGGCGATCACACCGGCTACTACACCTTGCCCGAGCCTTACCCCGCCTTTCACCTCACCGCCATCACGCATCGTAAAGACGCCATTTACCCGAGCACCATCGTCGGCCAACCGCCGATGGAGGATTTTTATTTGGGCGGCGCCAGCGTCCGACTTTTTCTGCCGATCCTGAAAATGAATTCCCCCGAGTTGGTCGACCTCGCCTTGCCCGCCGAAGGCGTCTTCCACAATCTCGTTTTCGTCAGCATCAAAAAAACCTATCCCATGCAGGCCTACAAAATCATGCACGGTCTTTGGGGCGCGGGCCAAATGATGTTCGCCAAATACATCATCGTGGTTGACGAAGATGTGGACGTCCACAACACCAGCGAAGTCCTCTTCCGCCTTGGCGCTTGCACCGACCCCCAGCGAGACGCCCTCTTCACCCGCGGCCCCGCTGACGTCCTCGACCACGCCACCACCGAGATGGCCATCGGCACCAAGCTTGGCCTCGACGCCACCCACAAACTCCCCGGCGAGAACGGCTTCCACCGCGAATGGCCACCCATTATTGAAATGGATGAGGCCGTGAAGAAAAAGGTGGATGAAATTTTGAACACCACCCATGATTCGGCCCGATGAAACCACTCCACATTCTTCCGCTCGCATTGTCGCTTGTTATCGTCACCGCATGTTCAACGGCCCCAACTGAACCGACGGAGCCGAGCCCTTATCCGGTCGTCAATGTTTCACCATATTACGAAGTCGATGCCGCGTGGCCGAAGCGGAGGGCGGACATGCCGTGGGCCCATATGCCCGGCGTGGCAATTGACTCCGACGGAAACATCTGGTGCTACACGCGCACGCAACCGGCGATTCAGGTTTACTCGCCCATCGGCGAACTGGTGAAAAGCTGGGCCACAGAAGAGGAGAGTACGGCACACCAAATCAAAATTGACAAAGACGGTAATGTTTGGCTGGCGGATATCGGCCTGCACCTCGTGCGCAAGTTCACACCCGAGGGCAAGGAGCTCATGCACATCGGCACGCCCGGCGTGGAGGGAAAAGACGACACGCACCTCAACAAACCCACCGACATGGCGATCGCCTCCAACGGCGACGTGTTCATTTCCGACGGCTACGGCAACGCCCGCATTGTCCATTGCGACAAGAATGGAAAATTCATCAAGGCGTGGGGCACGCTCGGCAACACCGATAATCGCTTTAGTATTCCCCACGCCATCGCCATCGACTCGAAGGACAATATTTACATCGCCGACCGCAACAACGTGCGCGTGCAGGTTTACAACACCGCCGGCAAGCTGATTGATTCCTGGCGCGACATCGTCGTGCCGTGGGGATTTTGCATCACGGCCAACGACGACATTTGGGTGTGCGGCTCCTCGCCGATGAAATGGCGGTTCAACCCGAAGTATCCCGGCGCACCGCTCGGATGCCCGCCCAAGGATCAGGTTTTTATGAAATTTCGGCCCGGCGGCAAGCTCCAACAAATGTGGACCATCCCCAAGGCCACCGATGGCAAGGAGCAACCCGGCGAGTTAAACTGGCTGCACTGCCTCGCGCTGGACAAGGACGGCAACATTTACGCCGGCGACATCATCGGCAAACGCATGCAGAAATTCATCCGCAAGACGGAGTAAAAAACGCATGCGCAAATTTCTCATCACAGCCCTCCTATGCCTCGCGGCGGCAACTGCCCAAGCCGCCAAGCCCAATATCCTCATCATCCTCGTCGACGACCTCGGCTACGGAGACCTCTCCAGCTACGGCGCGCCCGACCTCAAATCGCCCACCATTGATTCGCTCATGGCCGCCGGCATGCGGTTTGATTCCTTTTATGCAAACTGCCCCGTGTGCAGTCCCACGCGCGCGGCGTTGCTCAGCGGAACCTATCCCGACCTCGTCGGCGTGCCGGGAGTCATCCGCACTTTCCCCCAAAACAACTGGGGCTGGCTCTCTCCCAAAGCTGTACTGCTGCCCGTGCCCCTCAAGGCCGCGGACTATCACACCGCCATCATCGGCAAATGGCATCTCGGGCTTGAGTCGCCCAACCGCCCCAACGAACGCGGGTTCGACCATTTCAAGGGCTTCCTCTGCGACATGATTGATGACTATTACAAACACCGCCGACACGGCATCAATTACTTCCGCGAAAACCAAAAGGAAATCGACCCGCCCGGCCACGCCACAGATTTGTTTACCGAGTGGGCCATCGACTATCTCGACGACCGCAAAGGCAAAAAGGAACCGTTCTTTCTGTACCTCAGCTACAACGCGCCGCACACGCCCATTCAACCGCCGGCCGATTGGCTAGCCAAAGTGAAGGCGCGCGAAAAAGGAATCACTGACCCACGCGCCAAACTTGTGGCGCTCATCGAACACTTGGACGACGGCATCGGCCAAGTGATTGCCGCGCTTAAAAATAACGGCCAAACCAAAAATACGCTCATCATTTTCAGCAGCGACAACGGCGGTCAACTCAGCGTGGGCGCGCGCTGCGGCAATCATCGCGGCGGTAAACAGGATATGTACGAAGGCGGCCTCAAGGTGCCCGCCTGCGCCGTGTGGCCCGGCCGCATCAAGCCGGGAACGCGCAGCAACCTCCGCGGCCTCTCGATGGATATTTACCCAACCGCGTGCGAAGCCGCCGGCGCGAAAGTGCCCAAGTATGTGGAGGGCGTCAGTTTGTTGCCCACGCTACTCGGCAAGCCGCAGATAATTAAACGCGATATGATTTTTGTGCGCCGCGAAGGCGGTCGACTTTATCAAGGGCAGGATTATCACGCTTTGCGGCGGGGCGATTGGAAATTGGTCCACAACAATCCGCACGAGCCGCTGCAACTTTACAACCTCAAGGACGACCCCCTCGAGACCACCGACCTCGCGAAGACGAACCCGCAAATGTTCAACCAACTCAAGGCCACCCTCCGGCTACATTATCAGCGCGCCGGACGCGTGCCTTGGCAAAAGCCTGTTCCGTAGGCTATCCTCCTGTCGGCTGTGGCGGCACACCAGCCAAATCAAAACCGCATGGACGATAAATTTACCATCATCACCGAGCGAGTCCGCGCCTTCATCGGCGGCGAGGACGGCGATTTTGATGAACTGGCCCGCGACCTCTTTGCCCTCCAATACGAACACGTCGAGCCCTACCGCCACCTGTGCGAATCCCGCGGCGTGACGCCCAAGAACGCCAATGCCATCGCGGCCATCCCCGCCATTCCCACCACCGCGTTCAAGGAATTTGAAATCACCAGTTTGCCACCGAACGAGCGAACAACCGTTTTTCATTCAAGCGGCACGACCGGCCAAACCCCCAGCCGCCATTTTCACAACGCCGAATCACTTCACCTTTACGAGACCTCCGCCCGCGCATGGTTCAAACCTCACATGCGAACGGACGAGGTGGAATCCATCATTACACTCACGCCGTCCCCAAAGGAGGTTCCGCATTCTTCGTTGGCGCATATGTTCGACATCATCCACCCGGAAGTCACCCCGATGGGCCGAGTGGGAGAAGATGGGAAATGGGATTTGGAAACTGACGTTTTGGACAGCCTTTCCCAACCTGACGTGGGCCCCGTTTTGCTGATGGGCACGGCACTTTCGTTCCTGCAATTGGCTGACCGATTGCCCCGACATCGAAACAACATCGTGTCGCATGGCTCGCGCATTCTTGAAACAGGCGGCTACAAAGGTGAAAAAATTGAGTGGACCAAAACCAAACTGCACGAATTTATCAGCCGTGAATACGGGCTGAAACATGAGGACATCGTCAGCGAATACGGCATGTGCGAACTCAGCTCGCAAGCGTACGACACGGTGGCCGGTCAGCGCGGCCCGCGCCGGTTCCGCTTCCCGCCTTGGGCGCGCGCGCGAATCGTCTCGCCGGAACACGGTCGCGAAGTGTCCCTCGGCGAAACGGGGCTACTGGAAGTCATCGACCTCGCCAACGTGCGCTCCGTGCTTGCCGTGCGCACAGCGGACTTGGCGATCCGCCACGCCGATGGCTTTGAATTGATTGGCCGTGCAACCAACTCCGAACCGCGCGGGTGTTCATTGAACGCGAGCGACCTCGACAATCGCCGTGCCGATGAGGCACGGTCTCGAACGCATGCTTGACCTCGGCCTGCCAAATTTTTTTCTGATCGACACGCAACCCGAAGCGCGGTTGTCGCCGGAAATCCTTACCGAGGCATGCCGTCAATTGAAGCGCAACCGCGTTCAACATCTCCGCGATACGCCCACCGAACAGTCCGTTAAAATATTGGCGCGCCTGGCCCACAACTGGCGCGATGACCTTTTTCCAATTCGCAAACTGGCGCTCGCCCACGGCCCCGAGGCCACTGGTTTTTCCAAACCCAGCCTTGCCCGTGGGCTGGACCAATTCTTCGGCCGCATCACCGAGGAGAGCCTGCACAATCTCATCGCTCAGGATCTCGGCGATTCGCGGCGGCTCGATGGCCCCATGGGCACGCCCGAGGAACGCGCCGACAACCGCACCGCCATGGCGCGCGGCCCTGAGCTGATCGGCCACATCACCGCCGGCAATCTCCCCTGCCCTACTCTGATGAGCATGGTTCACGGCGTGCTCGTCGGTTCGGCACAGTTTGTGAAATGCGCGGAAGGGGCCGGATTCATCCCCCGCCTCTTCGCCCACTCACTGTACGATGCGCATGCGAAACTCGGCGCGTGTCTCGAGTTGGCCATTTGGCCCGGCGGCGACCATCCATTTGAAGCCGCGCTCTTTGATGAAGCGGACTGCATCGTGGCCACCGGACGCGACGAAACGCTGACGGAAATTCAATCGCGCTTGCCGCTCGGAAAACGATTCCTCGGGCACGGTCATCGTGTAAGTTTCGGTTACATCCATCGTGATGTCCTCTCCCGAGCGATGGCCATCGAGCTGGCGAAAAACGCCGCGCGCGATGTGGCCGCGTGGAATCAGCTCGGCTGCCTTTCGCCGCAATTATTTTATGTGGAGAAAAATGGCGCAGTGCGGCCGGAGGTGTTCGCTGAAATGTTGGCCGGCGAAATCGAAGCCTTGGAGGCAAAGGAACCGCGCGGTGAAATTTCCACGGAAGAATCGGCGAACATCGCCTATCGCCGAGATTTTTTTGAACTGCGCTCGGTCAACACCGGTGATGTGAAACAATGGAAAAGCGATGGCGACACCAGTTGGACAGTGGTGTTCGAGGAAGACCCCGTGTTTGTAAACTCTTGCTTGAACCGATTCATCCACGTGAAGGCGGTGGAAAATTTGGGCGAAATGCTGCGCGTCGCCGAGATGACTCGCGGGCAAGTTTCGACCGTCGCCTTGGCCGCGCCGAAAAATGACGCCGAGGAAATGGTCAAAACGCTCGCGCATTGGGGCGTGACGCGCGTGTGCCCGATCGGCCAAATGCAAAACCCGCCCATGGGCTGGCGCCACGACGGCCGACCGACGCTGGGGGATTTAGTGACGTGGACAGATTGGGAACTTTAAAATGAAAATGGAATTACGAAAAACGTTTCAGTTCGAGGCCGCGCATTCGCTGCCAAATTTGCCCGCGGACCACAAGTGCGCGCGGCTGCACGGGCACAGTTTCAAGGTGGACATAGTCGTCGAAGGCGAGTGCGATCCCACCCTCGGTTGGGTGATGGATTATGCGGAGATTAGCGAAGCCTTCGATCCCCTTTGGAAACAGCTTGATCACTTTCACCTCAACGAAATCGACGGCCTCGAAAACCCCACCAGCGAAAACATCGCGGTGTGGATTTGGAATCAACTTCAACCGCGCCTACCGCTGCTCTCCGCCATCGAAGTCGCCGAAACCTGCAATGCGCGTTGTGTTTATCGCGGCGACTGACTAGCCTCGGCGATGGCCACGCGTTATGCCCACGTAAATATCATCGCCAAGGATTGGCAAACGCTTTGTGATTTTTATGAAACCGTTTTCGACTGCAAACCGTGGAGCAGTGAACGCGATCATCACGGACCGCACATTGACGCGCTCACCGGCATGCCCGGAGCACGGGTGCAGGGACGACACTTGCGCGTTCCCGGGCACGGTGAGAACGGGCCAACGATTGAAATTTTCACCTTCGTTGAAAATGGTAAAAATTTTCCCAAACCCCTGAACCGACCCGGACTGGCGCACCTCGCGTTTGAAGTGGATGACGTGGATGCCAAGCGCGCACAAATCAAACAACTGGGCGGAGATGATTACGGTGAGTTGGTGACGATTGATATTCCGCAAGCGGGACGTCTCACGCTGCTTTACATGACCGACCCCGAAGGCAATATCGTGGAATTGCAAAAATGGCACGACGCTTAAACCGCATTGCCCCCAAGGGCGTTTTCGGGTAAAACGGGCCGACCGAATGAAAATGCTTTTTTCCATAATGGCGCTGGTGCTGGCCTCGTCTGTTACATCGTCCTCGGCTCAAATTCCGCCGCCCAAACCCAAACCTGTTTCCGGCGCGCGCCATCCTGCTCTGAGCCCGGATGGCAAACGACTGGCGTTCGTGTATCGCGGTGACATCTGGCTTGCCAACGCCACGGGCGGGCGCGCGGTGCCGCTCACTTCGCATATTGAGCTGGATGCGTACCCGGTATTTTCGCCCGATGGAAACTGGATTGCCTTTGGCAGCCGCCGGCACGGGCAATGGGATATTTTTGTGATTCCCGCCCTCGGCGGCTCGGCGCGCCAGCTCACGTGGCACAGCGGCCACGAGCTGCCTTTCGGTTGGAATGCCGACAGCAGTCGCATTAGCTTCACTGCCCGCCGCGATGGCACCCGCTATGGACTCTATACGGTGGACGTGGCCACCTTCCGCACCGAGTTGATCTGCGAAGACTACGCCACTATGCGTTACCCACGCTGGTCGCCCGATGGCAAAACGATGGTCTACGGCCGGTACGGTATGCCGTGGTATCGCCCGCGCTACAGCGGCTCGGCGGCGGCGGATATTTGGACGATCAATCTTGAAACCAAAGAACGCAAAAAAGTTCGCGGTACCGGTCATCAGAATTTGTTCACACAATACCTCCCCGACGGACGCCTCGTCACCGTAACTACTGGCGAAGCCACTCCGTCTTCGCCTAAGCTAAACGAAACGCGAAAAAAAAATTCCGACAACGAAAAACGCACACCCAACCTCTGGGCAATCAACGCCAAGGGTGAGGCAAATCAACTGACACATTTCACCGGCGACAGCGTGCGTTACCCTTCCGTGGCCGCGCGCACCGGCGATATTGCATTCGAATATGGGCACCAAATTTGGCTGCTCAAAAAAGGCCGCACGGACGCCCGACCGGTTCCTTTGATCGTGCTCACCGACCACAAACAAAGCCCGCGGCGGCGCGAGCGCCTCGAAGACGGCGTCACCGAGGCCGAGCCCGCGCCGGATGGCAAGAGCATGATTTTTGGCCTCAAGGGAGACATCTGGCAAATCCCCATCACCAAACCCAGCGGCGTGGCCCGCAAATCCGCCGAGCAAGCCCGCCGCCTCACGCGCTGGCCTGGGGACGACTCGGATTTTTCCTGGGCCAAAGACAGCAAAAAAATCTATTTCACTTCCGATCGCGAAAACAACACACGCATTTATGAACTTAATTTGGAAACGCAAAAGCTGCGCCCCCTGTGGAATCGAAAAGAGGATGTCGTTCGCTTGAGACTTTCACCCGACGGCAAACATCTGTTTTTCTGGATGGCCGGCCCCAAGGGAGGGCTGCAGCGCCTCACGCTGGCGGATGAAAAACTCAAGACCATCATCAAACTCCCCGGCACCCATGTGCGCGGCCGCGGTGGGGTGGAATACGAATGGTCACCGGACAACCAATGGATCGCCTACACCACGCGCACCGACAGCAGTTCATTCAACATTTGGATTGTGCCCGCCGAGGGCGGCAAACCGATCAACGTCACGCGCCTCAATGCGTTTCACAGTGACCCCACTTGGTCGGTGGACGGAAAATATCTCTACTTCCAAAGCGACCGCGACGGCGAAGGGCTTTACCGGCTCGCGCTGAAACCCGATGCCTTCCGAATTTCTGATGTGGATATGAAATTTGTGAAGCCCTCCAAACCCGTGAAAGTGGAAATTGATTTTGATGGGATCCATCGGCGCATCACCAAGATGTCCTCTCAAAACCCGAGCTCCGATCTAATCGCGGCGGCTGATGGGCGTTTATATTTTCTGGCCCGCGGTGATATTTATCGCGTTTCGTATGATGGCCGTGAAACTAAAAAGATCACCATCGGCGGCCGGCGCATGGCATTTCGCGTAATGAATGACGGGCGCCGGGTTACTTTTATGAAAGGCGGTGAAATGTATGTCGGCCGAATTGACGGCGGTCCGGAAACCAAAATCACTTTCGGGGCCGACTGGGTTCACGATGTAAATGCAGAACGCATGGCAGCCTTCAATGAATTTTGGAAAACCTTTCACCACCGGTTTTATGACGCCAACTTTCACGGACGCGACTGGGATGCTCTGCGCGTCAAATACCTCAAACGCATGGGCAGCGTGGACACCCCGATGGAATTTTCAACGCTACTGCAAATGATGGTGGGCGAGCTGGAGGCATCGCACACAGAAGTCACCGCCCCGTCGGACACCCCCAAACCCACCACCCCGCACCTCGGGTTCACGATCGACCACTCCCACCGCGGGCTGGGCCTGAAAGTCAAAACCGTGCCCAAGGGCGCACCGGGGTCTTTTGAAAAAACGCATATCAAAACAGGCGAGTTTATTATTTTGATCGACGGCTCGATGATCGACGCGAACGAGCGAATGTACAGCCTGCTCAATGCCAGGGAGGATCGCATCGTTGAGCTGCTGGTAAATGACAAGCCACAAAAAGCCGGCGGCCGCAAGGTGCGTTACCAGCTTATGTCGCAAACGGATTGGAGAGATTTGACTTATCAAAATCAGGTAACGGCCGCCCGCCGCGCGGTGGAAACCGCCAGCAAAGGCAAAATTGGCTATCTCCACATTGCCGCCATGAGTTCCTCCGACAAAACCCGTTTCGAGCGCGAAGCGTACGAATACATCCTCGGCAAGGACGCGATGATTTTTGATGTCCGCAATAATCGCGGCGGCAACATTTCCGATACCCTCATCGACTGGCTCGAGCGCAAGCCACACGGCATTTACCAATCACGCGACCAAGCGCCCGAGGTCGCACCCGACCGCGCCTGGAATAAACGCGTGATTGTCCTGATGAATGAACACAGCTATTCGAATGGAGAAATGTTTCCATACGCGATGCGCCAGCGGGGCCTCGCGGAAAAACTGGTCGGCATCGCCACTCCGGGCTATGTCATTTGGACTTCCGGCTTCTCCCTCCCCGGTGGCTTCAAGGCGCGCATCCCGGGCAAAGCAGTGTACCGGATGGACGGCTCCAACATGGAAAACAACGGGGAAAAACCGGACGTGCGCGTATGGATGACGCCCGATGAATGGCTCGCCGGCAAGGACCCCCAACTGGATAAAGCGCTGGAATTGCTGCAACCCAAGCCCACCGCGCAAAAGCCGTAAAGCCGGCTGACGACTCGGATCTGATAAATCATTGGCGCAATCAGCCCGCGCCGCTGCTGCCGCTGCTGCACGCTTTTCACGAACGCGATGGTTGGTTGAGTGAGGATGCATTGCGGTGTATTTCCGATGGCCTGAAAATTCCACTGGCGGAGTTGTTTGGCACGGTTACTTTTTATCATCACTTTTCCCGCGAGGAAAACGGGCGGAACAAACCGCGTGTTTGCGATGGGCCGGTGTGCCGCTTTCGCGGGACGGAAAATTTATTGGAAGCGTTGAGCGCCAAACCCATGCCCTGCGCCGGTCGCTGCGATGGCCCCGTGCCGGTGCTCAAGGGAAATGAAGTGCTCATCGGCTGCGACGCGAGTGATTTGAAACCATTGCCCTCGCCGTTGCCGCCGCCCAATCCCGGCGGAATTGAAGAATGCTTATTCGCCCACATCCGCGAAGAGGGGCGCGCCACAATTAAGGGCTACCGAAAAACCGGCGGTTATGCGGGCCTCGAAAAGGCATTGGCCGATTCGCCGGAAAATTTGGTGGCGCTCATCACCGAAAGCAAATTGGCCGGACGCGGTGGCGCAGGATTTCCCACGGGCAAAAAATGGGAGATGGTCGCGCAAGCCGAAGGCAATCCCAAAACGATTGTGTGCAACGCCGACGAAGGCGAACCGGGTTGCTTCAAGGATCGCGCGCTGCTGGACTACGACCCGCACGCCACTTTGGAAGGAATGATTCTCGCCGCACACGCCACCGGCGCAACGCGCGGGTTCATTTATCTGCGATACGAATATCCCGACACGCTAGTCATCCTCGAACGCGCCATCGCCGAAGCCAAAGCCGCCGGATGGCTCGGCCTAAATATTGGCGGCAAGGCGGGATTTGATTTTGAAATTTACATTCGCCGCGGCGCGGGCGCGTACATTTGCGGCGAGGAGGGTTCGCTGCTCAACAGCCTCGAGGGCAAGCACCCCTTCCCGCGCAATCGGCCGCCCTTCCCCGTCACCCACGGCTTCGAGGATTTGCCCACGGTGGTCAACAACGTCGAGACCTTTGCCGCCGCGCCACCCATCGTAAACCACGGCGCGGACTGGTACCAATCACTCGGCCTCGGCGAACACGCCGGCACCAAAGCCGTCAGCCTTTCCGGCGACATTCAACGCCCCGGAAATTACGAAGTGCCTTTCGGTTTGCCGCTGAAAACTCTACTGCACGATTGGGCCGGCGGCCCGCTCGCGGGACAATCCATCCAAGCCGTGAGCATGGCGGGATTGTCCGGCGGTTTTCTCGGCGGCAGCGACCTCGATGAAGTCACGCTCGACGAACCCTCCATCCGCGCGAAAGGCGCATTCCTCGGCGCGGCGGGCATTATGGTTTTTGATGACCGCCGAAACATGGTCGATGTCGCCCACAACGCGATGGCGTTTTTCGCGGAGGAATCCTGCGGCAAATGTTTCCCCTGCCGCATCGGCACCCATCGCCTCACCGAACGACTCGACGGCAGCGCCGGCCCCACCACCGAAGCGGATTGGCACAGCGAAGTGGACGACATCGGCGACACAATGATGGCCACCAGCGCGTGCGGCCTCGGCATGGCCGCGCCCAACATCACGCGCAGTTTACAAAAATATTTTCCAGATCAAGTTAGCGCGCACTTGCAATCGGTTTCCCGATAACGACAATTACCGAAATGAACGCGACCGCCGAAGTTCAAACCCAGACGCTCACGCTTGATGGCGAGGAAGTGTCCTTCCGCGAAGGCGAGACGATTTACGAAATCGCCCAACGCGCCGGACGCGAAGTGCCCACGCTATGCTACGACGAACGCCTCGAAACCTTCGGCGCGTGCCGTTTGTGCGTGGTGCAATTAGAAGGCGCGCGCAATCCGGTGGCCTCCTGCACGACCCTCGCCGAAGCCAGGATGGTGGTTCACACGAGCACCGAGGCCATTGAGAAGCATCGCCGCACTTTGCTCGAGTTGGTGGCGTCGGAAAATCCGGACGCCACCATCGACCCGTTGCGCGGGTTTGCTTCGCAGGAGTTGAATGACTTGCTCTGCAAACACAACGTGCAGCCGGGGCGTTTTCAAGGGCAACATTCCGGCATGTCGAACGACGACGACAATCCTTTCATCCTTCGTGATTACGACCTTTGCATTTCGTGCTTCCGCTGCGTGCGGGTGTGTGCCGAACAGGAGGGTGATTACGCCATCACGATGATGAATCGCGGGTTTGAAAAACAAATCACCGCCGAGTT
>DQLO01000148.1 GCA_015660155.1 Verrucomicrobiota bacterium | reverse complement strand
GGCAAACGCGATAACCCAAACGACCTTTTCGTGCACAGCAGCCTTTACATTCTTGTGGATGCAAAAGGCCGCGTGCGGAAATCATTTGAGCACGACGCCACCAATCTCGTGCAACAAGTACAGGCGGCACTCAAACAACTGGAGGATGAAAATGTCCGTTGATCAAATGCCCACCGTCAATGCCGCACTCAACGGCTTAGCTTCTGTGTTTTTGCTGTTGGGATATATTTTTATCAAAAAAGGAAATCGCACCGCGCACAAGCGCTGCATGATTGCCGCCTTCAGTACTTCGGCAATTTTTCTTGCGGGTTATCTTTGGTATCATTACGCCTCGCACGCGCACACGGTGCTGGATCACCCCACGGCTTGGGTCAATTATCTTTATTATTTCATCCTCATCACTCACATTATTTTGGCGGTGGTGATTGTGCCGATGGTTTTCATCACGATGAACCACGCCCTGCGTGAGCGCTTCGATAAGCACCGCCGCATCGCGCGTTGGACGTGGCCGATTTGGATGTATGTCTCCGTCACCGGCGTGGTGGTGTATTTGTTTCTTTACGTTTTATTTGCCGAGCACACGGAAAAGAAATTGAAACTTGGTGGCACCGAAAAGCCGCCCACGGAAGAATCTGAAAAAGGCCGATGAAGGCCGTCATCCACCCAAGCCAATCCCGCGCGCGGGTGGAAACCCAACGGGCTGATTGCCTGCGGCAGCGCAGTGTGACCGCTAAGTTTCACTACGAAACCCCGCGCCAGGCCGAGCTTTGGCTGAAGTTGCACGCGCAATATGCGCCCCCGCGGATACCGTGGCGACGTACCAAGCTGCGGTTGCGACACTTGTCAACCAGTGGCCGCACGAAGAGGGCACTCTCATCGCGCTCGGATGCGGCGGCGGCGAGAAGGATATTGCCGTTCTCAAGGCGCTTCCAAAGGGCACGCGGTTTGTGCCCACGGATGTCAGCGAGCCATTAGCGCTTACGGCTGCCGGGGCCGTGGCGGGTTCTGTGCCGTTGGTTTTCGACCTCGCAATGGCGAAAGGCTTGCCGGAGTTTTTCGGGCAATACGCTGGGAAAAACCGCATCTACACTTTTTTTGGAATCATCCCAAATTTTCCGCCGAATGAAATTTTGCCACAATTGCGCGCGCTTATAAAATCCGAAGACCGACTCCTGCTCAGCGCCAATCTCGCCCCCAACGGCATCGAGTCCATCCTCCCGCAATATGACAACGCGCCCACGCGCGAATGGCTCGGCGAATTTCCGCGCGCCCACGGGGCAAAAGAGGGTGCG
Source organism: Verrucomicrobiota bacterium (assembly GCA_015660155.1). Classification (GTDB taxonomy): domain Bacteria; phylum Verrucomicrobiota; class Verrucomicrobiia; order Limisphaerales; family UBA1100; genus JACNJL01. The sequence goes on along the minus strand of DQLO01000148.1, from coordinate 1,487 downwards.
GTGAAAATCACCATCGAAACGGACGACGCGCTCGAACGCATTGCCGCGCATTTTCATTTCGGAGTGGCATGCGCAATGCGCGCCAATAATGAACGATTTGATTTTTCTTCTGGCGATGTACTCCGGCTGTTCGTCTCGTACCGTTACACGCTTCAGTCATTGGCAGAAACCTTGCTGGCACACGGCATCGTGATTAATGACGCCTTCCTTACCGAGAATGAGGAGGAAGGCGTGTTTGTGTGCGGCCTTCAATAAACGCCCAACGTCTCGAGCACTGCCCGCGTGCGGGGCACTTCGTGCGTGCGAAAGAGGGACGCTTTGCCCAGCGCGGCCAGCACGGCGAAGAAAGGTTCGGCGCACCGTACTTCGTCTTTGAAAATTTCCGCTGCGTGAGGCAGAGCGTGGCACACCGGCCAGCCCAGTTTACGGAGGCGGAAGGTGTTCAGGAAAACCTCCATTTGCCTTTGTATCCGCACGGAACTGTCATCCAGATTGCGATAATAAAAACCAAGCCCGGGATCGATGAGGATTTTTTGCACGCCGGTCTTTTCGGCTCGTTCAATTTCGCGCGCAAAAAACTCAAGCATCACGGGGATGGGGTCCGCCTCCAATTCCAGTTCATCCACCGCGCGCACGTTTTCGCCCTGCACAAAACAAATGATCACCGCCGCCTCGTGTTCCGCGCACAAATGATAAATCGCCTCGGCCTCACCCGGCCCTGTGAGGTTGATCACCGCAGCACCCGCTTCAAGGCACGATTGGGCCACCGCCGGCTGATACGTCTCCGCGCTCACGAGAATCCCCGCCTCGGCCAAGCCGCGCACCACCGGCACGAGCCGCGCCGCTTGCTGCGATGCCTCCACGCGTTCGGCATCCAGCACCGAGGATTCCCCGCCCACATCCACCAACGCCGCCCCTTGCGCCACCAGTAATTCCCCGCGTTCAATGGCGCTTTCGGTCGTGCGGCAAACACTTTCCTGATACCACGAATCGGGCGAGAGATTTACTACGCCCATCAATTGCGGTGTGGTGTTGAAATCAAAATGCGTTTTCCCGATGGCAAATTCACGCACCGGCGCATCCAACTCGGCTTCATACGCGCGCGTTAGTTCAGTCAAATGTTCAAGAGAAAGCACCGGCGCAAAACAACACGAGCGCGGGAAGGATGCAAGGATCGATGGCACTCCCGCTCGGATTCGAACCGAGGACTAGCGGTTTAGAAAACCGCTGCTCTATCCAACTGAGCTACGGGAGCCCGCTGCAACGTACTTCTCCCTGCGCACGGCGGCAAGCCAATCCGATTGCCCTCAAGGACGCCGCGTGCTACCAACGCGTGTGATTTGGTTGCGCGTATTGCTGGTGATTGGGTTTCCGTTCATGACGGGTTGCGGCACGGTTTCGTATTACGCGCAAGCGGCTTGCGGGCAGGCGGAATTGGTTTGGAAACGCCAGCGCATCGAGGCGGTGCTGGCGGATTCAGGCCAATC
>DQLO01000263.1 GCA_015660155.1 Verrucomicrobiota bacterium | reverse complement strand
GCCAGCCAGCACGGCGATTATGGAAAGAGGCGAAATTAGCCTGCGCATCATCCGACTATTTTTTCTTGGGCTCGGGCTTGAAAGGATGCGGCGTCAGTTTTTCCTTTTCCAAGGTGTACCACTCCACCGCCACGTAGCCCGCATCATCAATCGCCTTCTCAATGAGCGGCGTGAGGAGCAAGTTTTCCTTGGCGTCTTTCTTGAGCGCGATGGTCAGCAGTTGCATTTTCACATCCATATCCACCCCGCGCTTGAAGCGTTTGGTGTCCACGATGTCCAGTTTTTTCAGCATCACACGGATGCCAATCGCGCAAGACGGTCACGTCATCCCTTTGACGTAAAGCAGGGTCACTTGTTTTTCCGTATTCAACGTTTTGACAGCTGCCACCGCCCGCGCTTCCGGTTTCGCATCCGGCGCGCCATCCTGCGCATACGCGGGCGCAGGGGTCAGTGCCGCCATTATGATTCCTATTCCAAATAGTTGTTTCATTTTAACTCTTCCTCTTTGACTAAAAAACATTTGCCACATTCAGCTCAATTCATTTCCCATCCATAGCCCCTAAAATGGTGCACCCGCTCAAGGGCCCTTCACCTGTACATTCTTCAATCAAATTATTCAAGGCCCGACGCACCCGACGCAGTTCGCGCAACTTGCCATCAATCTCATCCCGCTTGCGTTCCGCGCGCGCACGAACATGGCCACAATTGGCCCGGGACGATGCCCGCAACGAAAGCAGTTCATTGATTTCCTTCAACGTAAATCCCAGATGCTTCGCCCGCTTGATGAAACGCAGCCGCGCCACCGTCTCCGGCGGATACAACCGATACCCCGCCGCACTGCGCTTGGGCTTGGGCAGCAATCCCTCGCGCTCATAAAAACGCACCGTCTCCACCCCCACCGCCGCCGCCTTGGCCGCCTGCCCGATTTTCTGGAATGAATTGTCACGCATCGTTTCCACACTATAAACCCTGTAGTTAACTACAGGGTCAAGGGGTTTTTTGGATTTATTCGGATGAACAGGATTTGTCAAAAACAGCCGTACTGAGAGGGCGAAGCTCCAGCTGAGCCGTGGCACACCAACGCGCAAACGCCTACCGCGAACGCCGGAAGTCGCCGGCAAATGGTAGTTTATCAAACGTGCTGCCATCGCCGGTCACGCGCGGATCGCCGGTGCGTTTCAGCTCGGCCATCAGTTGAGCGTTGAGTTTCTTTTTGATGGAGGCGAATTTCGGATTGGCCGCGACGTTTTTGATTTGGTCGGGGTCGTCCTTCAAAATGAACAACTCCTCGCGCGGGCGTTTTCCGAAGGCGTAGTTGTAATGCCATTTCCACTTGGGCTCATTGCGCTGCCCGATGAGCCATGCCTTGGTGGGACTGGCGTCGAGGTCGGCGAAGGTGGCGAAGGTGTTGTTCGCCAGCGTGTTAAAATTCGGAACCTCATTTTGATCGAGATTATACGGATTGCCCATCGGCCAGCGGTCGGGTTTGAAGTTGATGATGTACAAATAATCCGGCGTGCGCAGGGCACGTTGTGGGTACGGCAGCATCCCTTCCCGCGCGCGCGCCACGTGACGCTCGCGACCGGTGATGACCCAGTTGCGCGTGGCATCGACCCTTCCGTTTTGCTTCGATTCCAAAACCGGCACGAGACTGCGGCCCGTCATCACCGCGGGCGGTTTCACGCCGCCCAATTCCAAAAACGTCGGCGCGAGATCCATGAGGTTTACAAAATCGTCCACCACGCGACCGCCCGGTTTGCCAGGCCACCACACCGCCAGCGGCACGCCCACGCCGAAATCATACAGATTGCATTTGCCGCCCGGAAACCCCGGCGCACCGTGGTCGCCACTAACGACGACCACCGTGTTTTCCAGCTCGCCGATGGCTTCGAGCTTTTCCAAGATCAACCCCAGCGCCGCGTCGAACGCCTGCGCTTCGCCGAGGTAATCCGCGAAGTCCTCGCGCACAATCGGCACATCCGGCAGCATCGCGGGCAGCTTGCCCTTCAGCGAATCGGGGTCGATGCCCCACAGTTTTTTGCCCGATCCCTTCGTCCATTTGCGATGAACATTCGTCGGCCCAAACCAATAACAAAACGGCTGTCCCTTGCCACGCGCCTTGAGAAACGCGCCGAAGTTTCCCATCACCTCGTCATAAAAAACCTGCTTCGACGCCGCCACGCTTTTGCCGTTCGCCATCATCCGAGTGACGCCCTGCGAAAAGCCATTAAACTTACTGCCCGATTTTTCAAAGCCGTGTTTGCCTGCGCCATACGGCGCATCGCGCGGGGTGCCCGGACTCCACACTTTATAAGTCTCGCCAATGTGATACCCCGCCGCGCGCAGCATCAGCGGATAGCTCGGAATCTTCGCGTCCCACTGCGCCCCCTGCAAAATCGCCGCGCGCCCCGTGCGATAAAAATACTGCCCGCTCAAAAGTGAACTCCGACAAGGCGTGCAAGACGGCGCTGTCACAAACGCGTTTTTAAACAAAATCCCCTCCCGCGCCACGCGATCAAAATGCGGCGTGCGAATCACATCATTCGGCGACGGCCGCCCGTCCACCTTCGCATACGCGCTCGCGTGCCGCCCCCAATCATCCGCAAACGCAAAAAGAATATTCGGTCGCTTCGCCGCTTGAGCCCCCAATGCGACGAGTAGAAATGAGAGAAAAAGAATCCGTTTCATACGTGCCGCAATTTTCGCGCGAATTGACCCAAAGACAAGCAAAACTCCTAAAGCCTTGAGGCCAACTGCCGAATGTGCTATTAGAAAGGTAGTGAAATTACTCCGGACAATTGTGGCATTGACGGTGCTGGCGGCTTGGCTGCCGGCCACCTCGCATTGCCTGTTGGCCGGTGCGCATTTGTTGCCCGGCAGTTGCGAGCAGGAGCACCAACACGGTGATGCCCCCACGCACAGTCACGATGACTGCGGCGTGTGCGTACTGGAATCAGGGAGTTTCAAACTGACCGGTGCGGATTCGTTCCACTTTGCCTTTCACGCCAGCTTGATCTGGGAACTACAACTGCCCACCGCGCCTGAATTTGCCCACGACATCAGTCGCGCCCAATCCGACCGCGCCCCGCCGGATCTCACCCGCTGGCACTTCCAAACCCGCGCCGCCCTCCCCGGCCGCGCCCCCGCGATTCTTTAAGGAACCCATTCGGTTCCATCCCCTCCGCATAACCACCCACGGTTGTGTTGTAATTTTGAACCCCAATAAAATAATGAAACGAACAATAAAATTTTTGGCACTCACTGCCGCCATTGGTTGCGCGACTGCGCCGCCTTCGCATGATACGGCGGCGCAGATTCAATCGGCGGCGAGTTTGGAAAATGCCATTGTGTTTCACGTCGAAGCGTTGCCGGCGGAGGCTGCGGGTGCTGCAGATTCCCTTCGGCTTTCGGCGGCGGTGGAGCGCGCGTTGCGGCAATCGACGGAGGTGCAAATTGCGCTGGCGGAAGTGCGCGGCGCGCAGGCGGCGGCGCATCAATCGCGCTTGCTGCCCAATCCGATTCTCGACATCGCATTTCGTTTTCCCGCGGGCGGCGGGCGCACGGTCGTTGAGGCGGGGCTCACGGCTGACCTCACCCAACTGCTCCAACGCCCGCGCCGCATCAGCGCGGCCGATGCCCGCTTGCGGGCCACGAGCGCCAAAGCGGTCGCAACCGTTTTGGATGTAATGCACGCGACGCAGCAAAAATATTTTCATTGCGTCGGACTGCGCCGCGAGGTGGCGATTCTCACGGAGCAAAATAATCGCATTGGCGAGCTGCTCAAAATCGCCGAGGCCAAACTTGCTGCGGGCGAAGGCACGCAGCTCGACGTCACCACCCTCAAAGCCGAGCAAGCCACGGGCGCGATTGATTTGCGCGAGGACACTCTAAAATCAACCCAGGCCAACCTCGCCCTCGCTCATCGCCTCGGCCAACCGCGCGGGCGCACGGATTGGGAACTCACCACGCCTCTATATATACAAGTCGCTTTGCGCGGTGAGCCCGATTCCATCGCGCACGGCCTGCGCGTGCGCCCGGAAATTCAGGCCGACCGCTGGCAACTCGCCGCGCTCGAAGACCAAACCGCCCTCGCCCGCCTCGCGTGGATGGAAAACAACGCCGCCGGTTTGGCCGCCGAACGCGACAGCGATTGGTCGCTCGGGCCGTCTGTCGCTTTACCGTTGCCGCTCTTTGATTGGGGCCAAGCGCGCCGAGACGCAGCCCGCGCGCAAGCCATTGCCGCGCGTCATCGGCTTACGCAAACCACGCGGCAAGTCGTCCGCGAAATTCGCCAAGCCCACACCGCCGTGGCCGCGCTGATAACCTCTGCCCGCCGCGCGCGCACGGAGTTGCTGCCGTTGCACGAGGAACGCGTGCGACTGGCGCGGGTTGTTTATGAGGCCGGGCAATCGGATGTAACGGTGCTGCGACTGGCGGAACTCGATTTGTTAAAAGCACAATTGAAAATCGTGCAGCTGGAGCATCGGACGGCGCAAGCGATCATCGCGCTGGATCGTGCGACCGGTGGAAGTGCGGTGGAAAAACTCAATGACTAATGTCCAAGTTTCAAGGAATGACCAATATGAAAACACTGATTCAAATTTTTACGATTGTCGCAATGAGCGCGTTGCCAGTTTGGCTGAGCGGTTGTGGCGGGGGAAATGCTGACCCGCACGCCGGACATAATCACGGCGCGCACGGCGATGAGGCTGCGCCAGAGACGGTGACGCTTTCGGATGAGATGATGGCGAAATATAAAATTACGACGGGTTCCGTGAAGCTGCAAATACTGAGGGCTACGTTTAATGCGCCGGCGCGGGTGGCGTTTAATGCCGAAACGATGGCGCACGTGGGCACATTGGTGGCGGGGCGCGTGGATGAAATGAAAGTCCGCCTGGGTGACACGGTGGAAAAGGACGCGGTGCTGTTCACCATCGAGAGCCCCGAACTGGGCGCGGCGCAGAATGCGTTTCTCAAGGCACTCGATGCCGAGGCGGCCGCCGGGCCCGCCGTGGTGTTGGCACAAAACAACGCCGGCGTGGCCCAAGCAGAAGCGGAAGGCAAAGCCGCCGAGGCGATGCTCGCCTTGGCGAATAATCCCGCCGCCGGCGCGCAGGCGCAAGGCAAGCTCAATGCGGCCAAGCCGGTTTTGCAGCGAGCCACGGAGCTTTTGGCGAGCGGCAAAAAACTGGCCGCCGTGGGCGCGTTGGCCGTCACGGAACTCAAACGCCGCGAAGCCGCCGTGCAAACGGCCACCGCCGAGGTGCAATCCGCCGAGGCCGCGCTGGCGCAGGCCAAGGCGCAACAAGCGCGCGACATCGCTGCCGCCAAGGCGAAAGCCGCCGCGGCCACCGCCGGACTCAAGGCCGCCGCGGCGCAACAGGCCAAAGCGCTCGGCGAAGCCAAGAGCGCGCTCAAATCAACGCAAGCCACCGTGGCCACCGAGCGGAATCGGCTGACACTTTTCGGCATGGGCGACGAAGCTATCGGCGCGCTGACGAAGGATCGCGCGCTGACGCCGCACTACATCGTCCGTGCGCCGCGCGCCGGCACGGTGGTGGAACGCGAGGTGACGCTCGGCGAAATTGCCAACCCGAACCAACCGCACCTGCTCAT
>DQLO01000336.1 GCA_015660155.1 Verrucomicrobiota bacterium | reverse complement strand
CGCTGGGGGCTGGGCAACTGCAACCAACGTCACAACCCGGCTCCCGCACTGATGGGAATCGTATTCACGCTGGCCGGCGACAGTCCGGCTGAACGCCTTCCGCCTGCGTTTTTCTCTCGGTACGGTTGGTAGTGCATCTAGCCAAAAAGAGGACCCCTGACCAAATCGCGGAAGGCCAGAAACTTTCCTCAGGAGATGCTCAAAACGAATCCGAAGCTGTTGAAGTAGCTGCCTCTTATCCAGCCCCCCAAACAACATTTACACCCGTACCGGTGAGGCGTAGGCTGGCGGGAATGTTTGCTAGCATGACAATCGTCCTTGTTGGAGTTTTTTTGGTACTAGTCGTTGCCGTCTCCATCTTTTTAAAATTTCAGGGCAAAGAAGAGCCGGCGCAGGGGGCATATGTGTCCAGTGGCACTTTGATGACTCCGGCCGAACAGGAGTTTTATCGTGTATTGAGGAATTCGCTCCCCGTTGAACATTACCAGATATTCTCAAAGGTACGGATGGCGGATATCGTGGATGTCCAAAAAGGTATGGAAAAGAAATCTCAAACCAGTTCGTTCAACAAAATTAAATCAAAGCATGTAGACTTCCTTTTGTGCAATCCGAACGACTCCACAATCTATGCGGTGGTGGAACTGGATGATTCGTCCCACAACAGGCAATCGCAGAAGCGCAATGATGCATTCAAAAATGAGACGTTCGCCGCTTGCGCTATCCCGTTGGTGCGGTTTCCTGTAAAGACTTCGTACAACCCTGAAGAGATCGCCGCGCAAATAAACACAGCCTTTGGCAGGTGATTGAATGATTTCCATTCCCGATTCCAATGCGGACCTGTCAAAGCAATGTGATGTCCATACATTTCGCGCATCCGCAAAAGGCGGCCAGCACGTCAATAAAACCGAGAGCGCGGTGCGGATCACACACCGGGAAACGAAAATCGTTGTGATCTGTCAGGATGAACGCAGTCAGTACCGCAACAAGCAAATTGCATTTTCTCGGCTACGGAAAAAACTGGAAGCGTTAAACAAAAAACGAAAAAAGAGAATCCCTACACGAGCCACCAGAGGCTCCAAAGAAAGACGCCTTCAGGCCAAAAAGAATCAATCAACAAAAAAGGATTTCCGTAAAAGGCTTTTGGGGGAGGAATAAACCAATTGGCATACAACAAAGAAGGGCGACTTATGAAGGGGCTGGAGAAGCTGAATCTCGGCGGCAATCAACTGACCTCACCAAGGCACAGATTGCTGAACTGCAAAAAGCGTTACCCAAGGGCAAAATCTTCAGCAACCCAACGAAGTAACCCACTCACCCCCAACGCTTGCCATTGCCGAGGGTGATGGTTTCTTATTGCCGCGATTAAAATAGGAAAAATGGGTAGAGTCGATGTGTGAACATATTGACTCATTTCAAAGTATCCCGGCAAACCCGCATAATGTTGCCGCCTATGATTTTTTGAATTTCCTCATCTTTGTAGCCGCGTTGGACGAGGCCAACGGTGAAGAGCGGCCAATTAGTCCATGCGATTGAGAGGCGAGCTTGGGGTTGAGGTCGGAGGCTGCCGGCTGGCCAAAAGTAGCGCCACGCCGTGCGTTCGCGCGGCCGTCGCGGTGCCTTGGCCGCCTCGGCGGATTGGTTTTGTGACATGTATGAGACATCAGTGCCGATGCCGACGTGATTGATGTTCGTGGTTTTCACCACGTGATCAATGTGGTTGAGAAAGGCATGGATGTTGCCGGGGTTGCCGAGAAAACTGGGGATACAGGCAACGCCCAACAGGCCTCCGGTTTCGGCGATTGCCTTGAGCACTTTGTCAGGTTTGCCGCGAATGTGCCGGTGCAAATCGGCCGCGCAACTGTGGCTGGCTACCACGGGCTTGGTGGAAGCCTTGGCTGCTTCAAAACTCGTCTGCCAGCCGGAGTGCGCGCAGTCGGGGATGATACCGAGTCGGTTCATTTCCTTGACGGCTGATTTTCCAAAGTCGCTTAGACCTGCATTGCCTGGCTCGGCACAGCCATCGCCGATCATGTTGCGACGGTTGTACGTGAGATGCAGCATACGCATGCCCAGGTTTTTGAACACCATTAGGTAGCGCAACTCATCAGGCACGCTGATCCATTGTTGGGTGAGCGGCACGCCGTTGCCGGTGAAATAGAGGCAATGTTGGCCTGCCTTTTTTGCTGCCTCGATGTCCGCCGGCGTAACGGCTTTGTTCAGAAAGCCCTTCATGTGATCGGTCACATAAGTAAAGTTGGAAAGGCGCTTGATGAGTCGAAGGGGTGCTTGTCCTTCCTCTCCCGCGTTTTGGAAAATGCAAGTAACGCCCGCCGCCTGCCAGGCCTGTTTGAATTCAGCGCGCTCGGCAGCGTTGTCCACGCAGCGCGTCATCATCATCCGCTCGCGGGCGTCCTTGATTTCGATGGCCGAGGCATTCTCTGCTGCGAGTTTGGCAAGAGCCACGCCATCCACCGCGCAGCGTGGAGCGAAGCCGTATGTATCAAACACTAGCGACTCAGCATGCAATTTTAGCCCGCGGTCGAGTTGCGCGGGGGTTGGCTTCAAAACTGCCAGACCGGCCCGGCGATGTTTCTGGATCACATCGTTGGTTTCCCAAGTTTCGGCGGCGCGCAGGCGCGGCAGGAAAAGAAAAGGCGAGACCAAGGCGGCCGATTTCAAAAAGGAACGGCGGGGGAATGTTTGCATGCGCAATCTTTAGTCGGTTGGCAGGCTGGGTCAAGCTGGCGCACTGGAGTTTTCTAATAAACCAGGTTCGGTTCATTTGCACCATTTGGTTACGAAAAGGTTGCAGGAAGGCTGAACCGTGGCGAATCATGTAATTCACGCGGTTTGGGCGCCGCCGAAGTGACGGTGGATAGGCTTTTTGCCTAATTCGTGTTGATGGCGTCCCAGCTGCCACCAATCGTCTTGTCAATTTCGACAATTCGAACGTCTATAGTGGCGTTGTTGGCCAGTCCCATGGCTAGAAAAAGGACCGCGCTGAGCAGGAAACCGATAATCAGTGATTTGGTGTCGATGGTTTTCATAATGTTTAAAGCTAGGGGGGTCGCGTTCAGTTGCAACATTTTTTCCGAAAAGAATGTCGCCCGCCCAGCCGGTGCGCGCCGCCTAAACTAGGAAGTTGACCCATCCACAGCAACCCCACGAAGTAACCCGCTCACCCCTTCCGCCTCTTCTCCGGCGTCCCCCAACAGCATTTACACCAGAGCCGGTGAGGCGTAGGGTGGCGGGCATGAAGCAGATTCTATTGATGATTGCGGTGGTGGCGTTGGTGGGGTG
>DQLO01000410.1 GCA_015660155.1 Verrucomicrobiota bacterium | reverse complement strand
GCGCGGCTTTGGCGTCCCATCGATTGCAGCGGTTTTGCTTTGGAAACGGTGAAGGCGATTTCGCCTAACGGACAAACGGCGCGCGATAGGTTGCGAGTATTTTCTTCAACTTGGCAACGATTTCTGGATTTTTTGCGGCAAGGTTTGTGGTTTCGAACGGATCGTTTTTGTAATCGTACAATTCGTATTCGGCGGGTGCTTGCGATTTGCCGCGACCTTCCCACACAACAAGCCGATACCGCTCAGTGCGAATGGCGCGGCCCAGTTTCTTTTTTGGGTATGCGTGAAAGGCGTGATCACGCACGCGGGCATTGGGATTCTTAAGCACAGGAACAAGGCTGACTCCGTCGATCGGTTGCGGCCCATTCGGGGCAGGCAGACCAGCCAGTTCGGCCAGCGTTGGAAACAGGTCAACGCTTTCCGTAAGTTGCCGGGTCGATGAATTGGGCTTTGTGACACCGGGTGAACAAATCAGGATCGGGATTCTGTTGGCCTGCTCGTAATTGGTGTGCTTCGTCCAGATGCCTAGATCACCAAGATGAAATCCGTGATCGCCCCACAGCACGACAATGGTGTTATCGGCGAGCCCGAGCCGGTCAAATTCCGCCATCACTTTGCCGATCTGGGCATCGACAAAACTCGTGCTCGCATAGTAACCGTGGATGAGTTTCCGCTTCAACTCGTCGCTCATCCGGCCTTTCACCGGCACGGGCATGTAGGCCGTGATTTCACCGCCGCGCTTTCCAGCGACTGCCGGAGCCCCGTGGGGAAGTTTCTCGAACTTTGGCATTGGCAGCTTCGCCGGTTCAAAGAGATCCCAGTACTTTTTTGGCACGCTAAACGGCAAGTGTGGCCGAACGAATCCGGCTGCGATGAAAAATGGCGTGCCGTCCTTCTTGCGACGCTCCGTGCCCGCTCGCAGCCGTTTGATCGTTTCCAAGGCGACACGCCCGTCGGCGTATTCATGGTCATCAGCAACTGGCGATTCGAAAGCCGCACCTCGGGACAGCGATCGGATTTCGCCCAGCTTCCGATTGGTGAACAGCGCCTCTTCGCGCGTCAGTTTGCCGCCGCCGGTGCTTTCAGGTTTAAGGTATTCGATCACCTTGTCATGAAAATGAGGCACGCTAAACGATCGCGGATCGCCCCGGTTGCCATGCCCTATGTGGAAAATTTTTCCAAGTGACTCGGTGCGGTAACCGTGCTTTTCAAAATGTTGCGGCATCGTAACTGCATTCGGCACGAGATCGCGCAGGTTATTGCCAAGCCCATAAAGCCCCGTCGAAGTTGAATGCGATCCTAACATTAACGTAAACCGCGAAGGGGCACACACGGCTTGATTACAGTACGCCAAGTCAAACCGCATCCCCCGCGCCGCCAATGCGTCGATATTGGGCGTTTTGGCGTTCGCGTCGCCGTAACAGCCAAGCGCAGGCTTCAAGTCATCAACAAGGATGAGTAAAATGTTTGGCTTGTCGGCTTTGCTCGGCGACAAATTCCCCCAGATTTTTGGCGTCTTGAAGTCTGCTGGCGGTTTGTTTGGCGGGATGTTCGGTTTGACTGCTTCAGTTGCCAACGCCCTGAGTTTGGCTTTCATCCGCTTAAGTACCTCGGGATGATCCCTGCTCACATCAACGGACTCTGAGGGATCCTTGAGAATGTTAAACAACTCCCATTTCTCGGTCTCGCTGGCCTTGGTGACATTGCCTCCAACATGGCCGTTGTGAATCAACTTCCAGTCACCCATGCGAATTGCTCCGTGGAACGGCGACACATTGTGCAAGATAAACTCGTGGGGCGACGGGCGGCCATCGGCGATCGTCGGCCAGGCATCCTTTCCATCGAATGGCTTGGCTTGCTGGATCTTCGCCCCGGCCAATCGCAGCAAGGTCGGGCAGAGATCAACAACGTGAAGAGCCTCATCAACCACCGCGCCGGCTTTCAGTTTGCCCTGCCAAACCGCCACCGCCGGAACGCGCACTCCACCTTCATAAAGCGTCCCCTTGCCCGCCCTCAATTCGCCATTCGAGCCAAGTTGCGGAATGCCGCCGTTATCGGAACAAAAGAAAATCAATGTTTGATCAGCCGGATACTTGTGCTCCTCCAACGCTGCGGTGATGCGACCCACGGCGGCGTCCATGCAGGTGACCATCGCCGCATAAGTGCGACGGCGTTCATTTTTAATTTCGGCGTAGCGCTCGGTATATTTTTTTGGCACCTGAAGCGGCGTGTGAGGCGCGTTGAACGGCACGTACAAAAACAACGGCTTCCCCTTATCGTGTTTGGCAATAATCCGCACCGCATGTTCGCCAATGAGATCCGTTGAATAGCCCTTGTCATAATTCGGCTTGTCGTCGCGATGCCAGTCATGCCCGCCATCGCGGATGTGCGTGAAATAATCGAGTGCACCATTGTAATGACCGTACTGTTGGTGAAACCCGCGCTGCATCGGGAGAAGATCGTGTTTGAAATGTCCAAGATGCCATTTGCCCACAATGGCGGTCCTGTAACCAGCATCGGCAAGCGCCTCCGGCAGCGTGCGCTCACCCAACGGCAAACCATGCCGCGCCCACGGTCGTACGACTCCGCACTGTAATCCCAACCGCATTGGATACCGCCCCGTCAATAACGCCCCACGCGTTGGCGAACAGATCGGCTGCGCGTAAAACTGAGCCAACCGCACACCGCGTCCGGCCAGCTTGTCAATGTTCGGTGTCGCAATCCGACTGCCATTATAACCCACATCACCCCAGCCCAAATCATCCGCCATCAACAACACAATGTGTGGGCGTTCGGCCGCACTGGATTCCATCGGAAGCAGAAACAACCCGAAAACAAAAGTGACCAGTATTGGAATAATTTTCATTTGCGAATGCGCGGCTTGAAAACTGCCTTCGGGTCGTACTGCGGATTTTTCTCAGTGGGCACTGGCGCGCTGGTTTCCCTGCGCCATTTCAACATTGCGGTGTGAAGCTCCTTGGTTTTCGCGGGCATCTTTTTGGCGAGGTCGTTTTTCTCGCTGAGGTCGTTTTTCAAATTGTACAACTCCAATTTGCCGTCCTCGAAAAACTCGATGAGTTTCCAATCGCCCATTCGGATTGCTGCCGCAGGCGTGGTGCGGAAGGGGCCGTGTCGCAACAAGTAGCCTTGGAGGTAACACGGAAAATGCCAGTGCAACGCATCGCGCCCGAGCGACGCGGAGGCATCGCGCAACAACGGCGTGAGGCTGACGCCATCGAGCAAATAATTCTTGGGCCGCTTGGCCCCGGCGATTTCCAGCAGCGTGGGATAAAAATCCACCGCGATGACCGGCTCGTGGCAGGTGCTGCCGGGCTTGGTGACACCCGGCCATTTGATGGCGAGCGGCTCGCGGATGCCGCCTTCGTAGAGCATCCCTTTGGAGCCGCGCAGCGGGGCGTTCGAAGTCACGCCCGCGTGACCGCCGTTGTCGGCGAAAAAAATCACGATGGTGTTATCGTCGAGCTTCAAGCGCTTGAGCGTCGCTTGCACCGCGCCGATGCTGTCGTCCATACTTTCAACCATCGCCGCGTATGCTGGGTTATTATGGCCGCCGACGGGTTTCTTTTTTTTGTATTTCGCTGTGAGATCCGCCTTGCCCTGAATGGGCGTGTGCACGGCGTAATGCGTGAGGTATAAAAAGAATGGCTTTTCTTTATTGGCCTCGATGAATTTGCACGCCTCGGTGCCAAGGCGATCGGTCAGATACTCGCCCTTCTTGCGATTGACGAGGTTCGGGTAATTGTACGGGCTGTGATAACCGCCGCCCGCCGGACCGCCCCATTGTTTGCCGGCGATGTTCACATCAAATCCCTGCGTGGTGGGATCCTCGCCGAGATGCCATTTGCCCATCGTGGCGGTCACGTAGCCCGCAGCCTTCAGCGATTCGGCGATGGTCACGAATTTATCCGCGAGCACAGTTTTGTTTTTGATGGGAATCAACTTGCGAAACGCCGCCTTGCCGCGATCAGAATTAGCCACCGTGAACACCCCGTGCCGCGGGCCGTATTGGCCACTCATCAGACACGCGCGGCTCGGCGCGCAGTTCGGCGCATTGGAATACGCGCTCATGAACTTCATTCCCTCCCGCGCCAGTCGATCCACGTGCGGCGTCTCATAATATTTTGATCCCATGAACGACACATCCGTCCAGCCGAGATCATCGATGAAATAATAGACGATGTTCGGCGGCTTGGCTGCAGAAGCGATCGTGGTCAAAGCCAGCCACGCGATGAGAGTGCGGGGAAAAGTTTTCATGAACGGCCAAAGGCTAGTGCCTCCGATGCGGAGTCAAAAGGAAAAATTACACCATCCGCGCTTGACGCTTTCGCCGTGCGCCGAAAGGGTGGCGGCGCGTGACTGATTCCCGCAGCAGTTCCGGTTCCTTTAATGTTTACCTCGACCCCGCCAAGGGGGAGTGGCTCGACAGCTATGAAGGCGT
>DQLO01000230.1 GCA_015660155.1 Verrucomicrobiota bacterium | reverse complement strand
GTGATGCAGTCGCGCATTCGCTTCAACATCAAGGCCGCCGATGGCACGGTGTTGAAGCAGGAACTTTTTCACACCATCAACCGCGTCCCCGCCCAGTGATGAGCGATCCCGCCCCACGCACCGGCCGCCAAATCCGGCAGGACTTTTTGGGTTTCTTCGAGGCCAAACAGCACACCCTCGTGCCCTCCGCCAGCCTCATGCCCGATGCGCCGAACCTGCTTTTCACCAACGCCGGGATGAATCAATTCGTGCCCATTTTTCTCGGTGAACTAAAATGCCCGTACACCCCGGGCCGCGCCGCCGACACTCAGAAATGCATTCGCGCCGGAGGTAAACACAACGACCTCGAGGACGTGGGGATGGACATCTATCACCACACGTTTTTTGAGATGCTCGGCAACTGGTCCTTCGGCGATTACTTCAAAAAAGAAGCCATCCAATGGTCGTGGGAATTGCTCACCGAAGTGTGGGGGTTCCCGAAAGAACGACTCTACGCCACCGTTTACCAACCCGCCAAAGGCGATCCCGGCGAATTCGACCAAGAAGCTTACGATTATTGGACGGAAATTTTCATTGCGACCGGTCTCGATCCCGCCGTGCACATTGTTAACGGCAACAAAAAAGACAACTTTTGGATGATGGGCGACACCGGCCCATGCGGCCCGTGCAGCGAATTGCACATCGATCTCACGCCCGATGGCGACACCCAAGGCAGCCTCGTCAATGCCGACAGCGGCCAGTGCATCGAAATTTGGAATCTCGTTTTCATCCAATACAACGCCAGTCCGGACGGAACCTTCCCGCCGCTCTCCGCCCGGCACGTGGACACCGGCATGGGCTTTGAGCGCGTCGCCGCCATCATCCAAACCACCAACAACTTCACCGATTTCAGCAAGCCAGTTTCTAATTACGACACCGACATCTTTAGCCCTATCTTCGCCGAGCTCGAAAAACTTAGCGGCCACAAATACACCGCCACCCTCCCGGGCACGAAACAAACCGAACAGGAAAAAATCGACATCGCCTTCCGCGTCATCGGCGACCACATTCGCACGCTCAGTTTCTCCATCGCCGACGGCATCCTCCCCGGCAACAACGATCGCAACTACGTCCTCCGCCGCATCCTCCGCCGCGCCGTCCGCTATGGCCGCACGCTCGGTTTCCAAAAACCATTTTTCCACCAACTCGTCGGCGTACTCGTCGATTCAATGGGCGATGTTTTCCCCGAATTAATAGCACGCCGCGAAACCATCCAACAAAGCATCCGCACCGAAGAAGAATCCTTCAACAAAACCCTCGACCGAGGCATCGAATTATTCCGAGGCGAGGCAGGAAAGCTGGACGGCAAAACTAAACTCACCGGCGATTTCGCATTCAAACTCTACGACACTTACGGCTTTCCGCTGGATCTCACCGAGTTGATGGCCCGCGAGGCTGGTCTTACCGTGGACACCGCTGAGTTCGACGCATTGATGGAGCAACAGCGCGAACGCGCACGGGCTTCGCGGAAAACAGAAGTGATCAGTGTCAGCAGCATTTCTTCGGATGCGTGCACTGAGTTTGTTGGCTTTGACAAACTTGCCGCCACCGCAAAAGTTTTGGAGGTGGTGGAGGAGAAAAAACGAACCGGCATCGTCTTGGATCGCTCGCCCTTTTACGCCGAGATGGGTGGCCAAGTTGGCGACACCGGCACACTCACCATTGGCGACCAAACTTGGGCCATCACCGGCACTCAAAAAGTGGGCGATGCGTTTCTGCATTTCATCAAAGGCGAAGGCGCGCCGGGGCAGGGGAGTGATGCGATGCTTCAAGTTGATGCTGATCGCCGCGCCGCCATTCAACGCCATCACACTGTCACTCACCTTTTCCATTGGGCATTGCATGAGGTCGCGAGTCCGGACGCCTCGCAAAAAGGTTCATTCGTTGGGCCGGATAAATTGACTTTCGATTTCAACAGCCAAGCGCTCACCTCGCAACAAGTGGCCGACATCGAGCAACTTGTCAACGAGCGCATCCTCGAAAACTCAACCGTGAGCTGGAAAGAAACACCGCACAGCGAAATCGCGCAACGCACCGACATCCTCCAATTCTTCGGCGACAAATACGGGAACACCGTGCGCGTAGTGCAAATCGGCGGCGACGCCAATGCCCTCGACGGATTTTCGATGGAACTCTGCGGCGGTACGCACACCCGCGCCACGGGCGAGATTGGCCTGTTCCGCATCACCGCCGAATCCGCCATCGCTGCGGGCGTTCG
This sequence comes from Verrucomicrobiota bacterium, assembly GCA_015660155.1. Classification (GTDB taxonomy): domain Bacteria; phylum Verrucomicrobiota; class Verrucomicrobiia; order Limisphaerales; family UBA1100; genus JACNJL01. Next base: position 4,472 of record DQLO01000230.1, on the reverse strand, counting down.
CCGCGTGGAAGCCGTAGCCGGGCTCGTGGCGGTGGAGCAAGCGCGCGCCGATGCCTGTCGCATTCTCGCCTTGGCCGAATCTCTCAACTCACCGGTTAAGGATATTGAAAAGAAACTCGAGCAAGCCTTAGAGCAATCCAAACGGCTCGAGAAGCAAATGAAATCCCTCCAACAATCCAGCGCGGCCGACACCGCGAAGGGGCTGGTTGAACAGGCGACAAACGTGGGGGAATTGCAATGCATCACCGCTAACCTCGGCGAGTCCGATGGTAATTTTACGCAAGCCGTGGCCGATGCGTTGAAAGGTCAATTCGAAGGCGTGGTGGTGCTGGGCGCGACGGGCAATGGCAACGTGGTTTTGGTTGCCAGCGTTTCAGATTCCCTCACCGATAAAATTCAAGCCGGCAAACTCATCCAAGCCATCGCCCCCATCGTGGGCGGCAAAGGCGGCGGCAAACCCACCCAAGCACGCGGCGGCGGCAAAGACGCCAGCAAGCTCGATGAAGCGCTCGCGGAAGTGCAAAAGATTTTAGCAAACTGAAATGCCCGCAAAGAAATCCACCGCAAAAAAGAAACGGGCAACCAAGTCGCCCTTCGATTCCATTGAATCGGTCATCACCGACATCCGGCGCGGCAAGATGGTCATCGTCGTGGACGACGAAGACCGCGAAAACGAAGGCGACCTCATCATGGCCGGTGAGCACGCCACGGCTAAGTCCATCAATTTTATGGCCAAGCACGGGCGCGGGCTTATCTGCGTGCCCACCTCCGGCGACCGCCTGCGACAGCTCGGCATCGAGCGGATGGTGCCCACCAATAAAGAGACTTTCAAAACCGATTTCCAAGTGAGCGTCGATGCTGCCGCCGAGATCACCACCGGCATCAGCGCCAAAGACCGCGCGCGCACAATTCAAGTGATGGCCGATCCCACCGCGATGCCCGAGGCGCTTGTGCAACCCGGCCATATTTTCCCATTGCGCGCCTGTCTCGGCGGCGTGCTCCAACGCGCGGGCCACACGGAAGCGGCGGTGGATCTCGCCAAGCTCGCCGAATGCCGCCCCATCGGCGTCATCTGCGAAATTATGAATGACGACGGCACGATGGCGCGGTTGCCGCAGCTCAAGCGATTTGCCAAAAAACACGCGCTAAAAATTTGCAGCATCGAGGCCCTCATCAAACATCGCCGCGAGCGGGAGAAGCTCATTGAAAAAGTGGAGGTCGTCAACATGCCCACGGAATTCGGAGATTTCAAACTCCATCTGTACCGCAGCTCGCTCGACGATCAACATCATTTGGCGCTCGTCATGGGCGAGGTGGAGTCGGTCAAGAACGTCATGGTTCGCGTCCACAGCGAATGCCTCACTGGCGATGTGTTCGGCAGCTTGCGCTGTGATTGTGGTTCGCAGCTCAAGCACGCGATGCAACAAGTCGCCGCTGCCGGCGCGGGCGTGATTGTGTATATGCGGCAGGAAGGGCGAGGCATTGGGCTTGCGCCAAAAATGCACGCCTACAAATTACAGGAAAAGGGCCTCGACACCGTGGAGGCCAATCAACAACTTGGCTACGCGATGGACTTGCGCGAGTACGGCTTGGGCGCGCAGATTTTGGTGGATCTCGGCGTGAAGCACATTCGGCTGCTCACTAACAATCCCAAAAAAGTCGTGGGCCTTGAAGGCTATGGATTGGACATCGTCGAGCAACTCCCCATCCGCGTGCCGCCCAACAAACACAACAAAAAATACCTCGCCACCAAGCGCGACAAAATGGGCCACAAAATTTAGCGATGTTGAAATCCACCCAACGGAAAATGCCCGCAAAACAAAACGGCCGCATTGCCATCGTGGCCTCCGCGTACAACGCGGAGTATGTGGACGGAATGATCGAAGGCGCGCTGGAAGTGTTGCTCGGCGAAGTGGAGTTGATTCGAGTGCCGGGCGCATTTGAAATTCCCGTGGCCGCCGCCACTTTGGCGCGCCGCAAACGGTTGCGGCCGGCGGCTGTGATTTGCCTCGGCGTCATTTTGCGCGGTCAAACGACTCACGCCGAATACGTGGGACAATCGGTCACCCAACAACTCGCAACATTGGCCGTGGAAACGGGAATTCCGATGGTGCACGAAGTGCTTTTGCTGGAATCCAAAGCGCAAGCCAAAGCCCGTTGCCTCAAAGCGGGGACCAATCGCGGGGCGGAAGCGGCGCACACAGCACTGGCGATGACAGAATTATTGGACGAAATCGGCTAAAAACCTACATTTTTGGCATTTTTGGCCAAACACATCCCCTTGTGAAATAATTCACAAAGGACTTGCGCGAGCCGCGGGCCGGTGCTATTTTCCCGCGCGAAGGGAGTGACATCTGCGTTTCCGGGGTTTCCAACCACTATTCCGGCGCGTTTCCTTTCCAAATGGCTACCGAAAAACACAACCCTTGGCTGCATCGTTTGGCGGTGTTTGCCGCCGCGTGCACGCTCGGCCTCATTGGCTTGGGCGCGATTGTCACGAGCAAGGAGGCGGGCATGGCTGTGCCGGACTGGCCACAAACGCTGGGGCATAATATGTTCTTCGTTCCGTTCAAACTTTGGGTCGGCGTCTCAGGAATTTTTGAAGAACACTCCCATCGTCTGGCCGCTTCGTTTGTTGGATTGCTCACCACCATTTTGGCCGTGTGGCTCTGGCTACGGGATGATCGCCAGTGGGTGCGCCGGCTGGGCGTCATTGCATTTTTCCTCGTGGTGGGGCAGGGCGTGATGGGCGGCTTGCGTGTGACCCAAATGAATCAGAATTTTGGAATCCTCCACGGAATGATGGCGCAGATTTTTTTGTTGGTGATGGTGTGTCTGGCGCTGGTGACCAGCCGTTGGTGGAAACGAACGCCAGCCGCCGAGAGCAATGCGCAGCGTGCGCCACGCGTGGTGCGGATGCATTTCATTATGGCATCCGTTTTGATTTTTGCTCAACTCGCCTTGGGCGCCACGATGCGGCATCAACACGCGGGATTGTCTGCTTGGGATTTCCCAAAAGCCCACGGCCAATGGTGGCCCGCCACGGATGCGGAATCGGTTGCCCGCTACAATGCCGAACGGGCCGTGCTTAACCAGCAACTTTATGAAGAGGGGCAACAGGTGTTTTTAATGACGGGCCGCGACATTCTTCCATTTCATTTGACCCTGCAAATGGTGCATCGCGTTTTGGCCGTGCTGATCCTCGCGCTGGTCATCGGCACGCTAATGGTGGCCCGAAAGCGACTGGGCGCGAGCCATGCTCTCAGCCGTCTCAGTCTTGTGTGGCTGGGAGTTATCGGCATCCAAGTGACTCTGGGGATCCTGACGGTTTTGAAATACAAGCCCGCTGACATCGCAACCTTGCACGTGGTGTGCGGCGCGCTGGCCCTCGGCACGGGCGCGATTGGTTCCTTCATTTCCCGCCAAAAACATCTGCCTTCCCGCGTGGTGGAATCCGCGCCGGAAACGAAAGCGAATATGGAGGCAACAGCCTGATGAAGGGCACCGAATCCATTGCAACTCCCGAACGCAGCGTCTTGCGTGAGCAGTGGGCTGTGTGGAGCGAGTTGGTGAAGCTGCGGCTTACCACGATGGTGCTGATCACCACCACGATGGGTTTCTACCTCGCCTCGGCGACGATGGATTGGGCGCTGTTGTTTCACGCGCTGTTGGGCACGGGTTTGGTGGCTTGCGGCGCGGCGGTGTTAAACCAATATCTCGAAAAAGAATTTGATGCGAAAATGCCGCGCACGGCGAATCGCCCCATTCCCGCCGGACGCATTCGGCCGGAGACGGCGCTGCTTGCGGGCGGCGCGATGGGCGCGGGCGGTTTGGTGTATCTCGCCGCGCAGGTGAATCTGCTCACCAGCGTGATCGGCGCGGTAACGTTGCTAACGTACATCGCGGTTTACACGCCACTCAAGCGCGTGACTTCGCTGAACACACTCATCGGCGCAATCCCCGGCGCGTTGCCGCCACTCATGGGCTGGACCGCCGCGCACGCTGCAACCACCGGCATCGCTCCCGAAGCGTGGTCCTTGGTTGCGATTTTGTTTTTCTGGCAACTGCCGCACTTTCTGGCCATCGCGTGGATGTACCGCGAGGACTACGAAGGCGCGGGGTTCCGCATGATTTCCGAGGGCAAACAAGGCCGCGAACACACCGGCCGCTTCGCGGTTATCAGCTGTTTGGCGCTGTTGCCGGCGGCGTTATCGCCGTTTTTCCTGCATATTTCCGGGGTAATGTATCTAGGCGGCGCGCTAGCATTGAGTTTGAGCTTCGCGTGGCTCAGCCTCCGGTTTTCCTGCGAAATGACATTGGAATCTGCCAAGCGTTTGTTTTACTATTCGCTCCTTTACCTGCCGCTGTTGCTGGGGTTAATGGTTTGCGACCGCGCGGCTTGAATGAATTTTAAGTTTTAAATAATGGAAACGACGACCCAACCCGAGCCGGAACACGGCGAGAACCATGAC
>DQLO01000338.1 GCA_015660155.1 Verrucomicrobiota bacterium | reverse complement strand
CGCCAGCGGTCGTGCGTGCAGTTCGGCAATCTCGTGATGGAAGGCCGCGACATTGGCTCCAATATTTTTCCCGAGACGCCGCACAAATTTTACATGGACGCCGCCGCCGCCGTGCGCCAAGCCCGTCGCGATGCCGATGGCGTGCAGGAAAATCTCGCCGCTCGCGATGAACGCGACAGCACCCGCGCCGCCTCCCCGCTGAAGGTGGCCGAGGGTGCTACTATTATAAACAATGCCGGCGAAACGCCCGAGGAAACCAGCGCGCGGATTATGGGTTTAGTGAAAGAGCGGCTGGGGGACTAACCGCCAAGGCGCAAAGACGCCAAGAAACCATTTCCAAAAAAACTTGGCGGCTTTGCGCCTTGGCGGTTCAAATCTTCCCCACAATTTCGCCCAGCGACCGCACGCCCTCTTTTTCCATTCGCGCTTTGAGGCCGCGCACGATGTCGGCCGCGATGGAGGGGCCTTCGTACACGAGGCCGGTGTACACTTGAATGAGGCTGGCGCCGGCGGTGATTTTTTCCCACGCGTCGTCCGCCGTGAAAATGCCGCCCACGCCGATGATGGGGAGCTTGCCGTTCGTGTGCTGGTAAATGTGCGCGATGATTTCCGTGCTGCGCTGGCGCAAGGGTACGCCGCTGAGGCCGCCGGTTTCGGCGCAGATTTTTTTGCACTGCAAATCGTTTGAAGACGGCCGTTCGGTGGTGGTGTTGGTGGCCACGATGCCGGCGAGGGAATGGGCGGTGGCGAGGTCGAGCACATCGTCGATGGCTTCGGTCGATAAATCGGGCGCGATTTTTATCAGCAGCGGCACGTCGGCATTCACCGCGCGGAGGGTTTTCAGAATTTCATCCAGCGCACTTTTGTCCTGCAGCTCGCGCAGGTTGGGCGTGTTGGGCGAGCTGACGTTGACCACAAAAAAGTCGGCCAACTTCTGCAGCGCGCCAAACGAAAACGCATAATCTTCCGCTGCCTCTTCCAAGGGCGTCACTTTCGATTTGCCAAGGTTGATGCCAATGGGATGCGTTGGCCACTGCCCGCGCGCGCGCCAGCCGCGTAGTGATTCGGCCATCGCTTCGGCACCGGGATTGTTGAAGCCCATCCGATTGACCAACGCGCGGTCCGCCACGGCGCGAAACATTCGCGGTGTGGCATTGCCCGATTGCGCGTGGCGCGTCACGCCGCCCAGCTCGGCGAAGCCGAATCCGAGCCTTTCCCACATCGGCACGCCGTCGGCGGCTTTGTCCATCCCGGCGGCGAGCCCGACGGGATTGGGGAATTTCAACCCACCAAAAGTGACCGGCAAATCCGGCGCGCCATAGAGGGCATCGGCCAGCATCGGCAATGCGGGCAGCCGCGCGGACACGGAAAGTCCCCGTAAAACGCGGTTGTGAACGGCCTCCGAATCCTGCAAAAACAGCAGCGGCCGGAGGCAATGACGGTAAAGCGAACCCATCGGCGGGGAGAGTACGCGCCGTCGGCGTGGCGGGTCGAGCGTGCTTTCGAAATGATGTCAAATCCAAATCTAACAAAAAATTAAAAATTTATTTTCCAAAATAAAACGATTCCGGTTTACAGCCGCGCGCGAGTTGCTAACATCCCCTCAGCAACCTGTACGAAATGAAGCGCATCGATGCCATCATCAAACCCTTTAAACTTGAGGACGTGAAAGCGGCTCTCACGGAGCTGGGGATTGTGGGCATGACCGTGGCCGAAGTGAAAGGCTTCGGTCGGCAAAAAGGCCACACGGAGATTTACCGCGGCAGTGAGTACACGGTGGACTTTCTTCCCAAGCTGAAGCTGGAACTCGTGGTGCCCGATGGCCAGGCGGACAACGCCGTGCAAGCCATCCAAGCGGCTGCGTGCACCGGCAAGATCGGCGACGGGAAGATTTTTGTGTCCAACGTGGAAAGCGCCATTCGCATCCGCACCGGGGAGACCGGTGATGAAGCGGTGTAAATTTTCCGGCGCGGCATCATTGAGTTCAGCGAGCAACCTGAGTTTTTATAATGCGTATTTTTATACCAAACCCTAGCGTTGAAGTTGCGTTGTTTGTGGCTGTGTCAAGCCTGAAGGCGGCGTGTGAACAAGGCGTGAACAAAAGTTAATAGCTTGGCGTGGCAACCGGCGTGTCGATCGCATACACATTGCTCCGCGTCCCAGCAAACCGAGCAGCAATGCTCCTTGCCGGGAAGTGGTGTCGAGAGATGGAGCGAGACACAAAGGGTGATTTGCCACCCGCCCGCAAGGGCAACCCAACCGGGCCTTTGGGCCCACGCCGACATTGAGTCGGCACTGTGAACGAACATTTTGATTTTAACATTTAGCGACGAAACATAAAATGATGCAGGCTACTGTCGAAAAAATCTGGACCAAAACCACCAAGCAAATCCGCACCCTGCTCAACACCGAGACCTACAATTTGTGGTTCTCTTCGGTGCAGCCGGTTTCCCTCAACCAATCTTCCATCACCCTCGAGGTGCCCAATGAGTTCTCGGAGGTGTGGTTGAAGGATAACTATCTTGAGCTGCTGCAGGATGCCCTCGCCCAAGCCAGTGGGCGCAAACTCAACATCAAATTCAAAGTGGCCGTCGGCGGCAATGGCGCCGCGACCGCGCCCGCCAAGCCGACCAAAGGACGGAGGCCCGCCGCGCGCAAGGCTACCGATGGCGATCTGATGTTTAATCCGCGCAACACGTTTGAAACATTCGTGGTGGGCAACAACAACAGCTTCGCCCACGCCGCCGCGATGGCGGTGGCGCAGCAACCGGGCAAAGCGTACAATCCGCTCTTCCTCTACGGCGGCACCGGCCTTGGCAAGACGCACTTGTTGCACGCTATTGGCCAGCACGTGGTCGGCTCCAAGAAGGCGGCCAAGGTTTCTTATGTTTCCTCCGAGAAATTTACCAACGAATACATCGCCGCCATTCAGGAAAATCAACTGGTGAAGTTCCGCAAAAAATATCGGCAGACCGATGTGCTGTTGATTGATGACATTCAGTTCCTCGCCGGCAAGGAGCGCATTCAGGAGGAATTTTTCCACACCTTCAACGCGCTGCACGAAGCCCACAAACAGCTCGTGCTCACTTGCGACCGGCCGGCCAGTGAAATCCAAAACCTCGAGCATCGCCTCGTGAGTCGTTTTGAGTGGGGCTTGGTCACCGACCTTCAGCCGCCCGATGTGGAAACCCGCCTCGCCATTTTGCGCAACAAAGTGAAGAGCATGGGCGTCGAGATTCCCGAAGACGTGTTGACCTTCCTCGCCAATCGCATCCGCACTAACATTCGCCGCCTCGAGGGCGCGCTGATTCGTGTGGCGTCCTACGCCCATCTCACCGGCAAGGAACTCACCCATGATGTGGTGGAGAATCTGCTGCGCGAAATCCTGCAGGAAGAAGGTCGGCACACCATCACCATGGAAGTCATCCAGAAAAAAGTGGTCGAGAAATTTGACTTGCGGATGGCCGATATGACCAGCAAACGCCGACCGGAAAACATTGCCTTCCCGCGCCAGATCGCGATGTACCTTTCGCGCCAACTCACCGAGCACTCGCTCAGCGCCATCGGCGAAGCCTTCGGCGGCCGCGACCACGGCACCGTGCTGCACGCTTGCCGGTTGGTGAAAGACCGAATGGAAATCGACGCCAACGTGCGCCAGACGGTGCATTACTTGGAGAAGCAACTGCTTCGCTAAAGGTTAAAAAAAATTAAAGAAGGAGGGCTGAGGCAACTCAGCCCTTTTTCGTGTTTGCGACAAACCGCGCCATGCGTTCCATGGCGGTTTCGATTTGTTCCAAACCGGCGGCGAAACAGCAGCGCAGAAAGCCCTCGCCACTTTTGCCAAAAGCATTGCCCGGAACGGTGGCCACATTTTCGGCTTCTAACAATTTTGCGGCGAAGGTTTTCGAGTCCAATCCGGTGGATTGCACGCTGGGGAAAGCGTAAAACGAGCCGCGCGGCAAATGGCAATCGAGCCCCATCGCGTTGAGGGCGCCCACCATTACATTACGGCGTTGGCGATAGGCTTCGCGCATTTCGGCCATCGGGGCGTCGCCGTTTCGCAGCGCTTCCAGCGCGGCTTCCTGACTGGGAAGGCTGGCGCACAGCATTGAGTATTGATGGATGCGCGTCATCGTGCCGCCGGTGGGGTTCGTGGGGAAATTGAGCATCAACACGCGGCTTTTGTTCGTGATGGCGGCGGCGATGGCGGCGGCGG
>DQLO01000289.1 GCA_015660155.1 Verrucomicrobiota bacterium | reverse complement strand
CAGTTCCACCTCCAAAATTGTTTTGCCGTTGGCCTTCAGCTTCACCGGCGCGATGAGTTCCGTTTGTTTGCCGATCCGTCGCGTGAACGCGGTGGGCGCGATGAGAGTCAACTGATTGTCTCCAATCCACACCCCGACTTCCTTTGTGCGAAAATTTTCTCCAACCGCCAGCCGCACCCATAAAACGCCCTCGGCGCCGTTGAACTCCATCCGCCGCCGCAGCCCTTTGCCCTTTGGCGTGAGCGTGTCGGTGATTTTGGTTTTGCCGTGACTATAAAGAAACGTGGGCGTGCCGTCCTTGGCGAGGCGATAGCCGCTGAACTGGAGGCCGCCTTTCGGCCACGGTTTGCCGTCTTGATAAACCGCGACGGCCGGGCCGGGAGGGAGCTTGATGATGTCGGTGCCGAGCGGCTTGGCGAGCGGCGTGAAGCGGTTGTCCCACGTGCTTTCGGCATCGAGAAATTTCCAGCGCCACGCGAGCGCCCAGCCGACTGCCTCAGCATCAAACGCCGCGTGCACGCCCGCTGGAAAGCCCACGGCAATCGCGTGCGTGCCCGCGCCTTCCATGAACGTGCGAAATACCATCGGCCGCTTCGCGGGTTTCAGCTCGAAGCCGCCTTTTTTCTCCAAGCCCTCCGGCAGGCGCGTTTGGTCGAGTTCGTTGAGGTAAACCCAAAGGCTGTCAATTTGGCGCGGCGTGTTGCCGCCGAAAATTTTACTGACCGCCTTGCCCTCCGGCCAAAAGGAGGGCATGCGCGTGCCGGGCCGAAAGGCGGCGGGGTTTATCAAATAAGCCCGAAACCACTCCGGCCGCAGCCGGCGCGGTGCGTGCGCGAGATCCATCGACTGGATGCCGAGCGATTTGTGCCCGCCGAGTTGATGGCACGCAATGCAGCTGAGCCCCTTCACGCCCATCAACTCGCGGCCGTATTGGTTGCGGCCGACTTTGTTTTCGTTGCCGTGTCGCGGCGTGGGTTTCACATTGGCGCGCGCATCGGCGGCGGCGAGCAATGGAGTGAGGCGCTTGGCATTCGCTTCGCCAAAGTCCGGCATGCGCGTGGCGAGATAAGGCCGCACGGCACCATCGCCACGAAGCACTTTGTGCAGAGCTGATTCAGTGAGCTTGGCGCCAACGCCCGTGAGCGTGGGCGGCAGGCGGCCTTCATCGCCAAGGTCATTGCCCAAACTGAGAAACAAGGCGTCGCGTTTGGGGTTTGGGCCGCCGAGGTCTTTGCGGTCATGACAGGCGGTGCAATTGAACAGGCGCATTTCCCGATGCACGTGCGCCGCCAGAGACGGCTCGGTTTCCTTCGCGCGCAGGGCGGCGGTGATGGCCGTGCGTTGGGCGGCGTTCAGGTGAAACTGCGGGACGGCGGCCGCCGGCTTGGGCGCGAGGCAGCCGTGGGCGGGGTTGAGTTTGCCAAGCGGTTTGGAGAAATTTAATTGGGCCGGTTGCAGTTTCTGTTCAGGCATTTGGTGGCAATTGGCGCAGCGCAGGGTTTGAACGAGCTTCTTGCCTTCGGCACGCAATTTCAACGCGGCCGGGCCGCGGGCGAGGCCGTACATTTCCAACGGCCCGGAGCGGAGCCGGAGGTACACCGACAAGTGGGCGGCTTCCTCTTCGCTCATGGGCGTGCGCGGCATGCGACCGGCCGGCCGGCTGTGCAGCGGGTTGCGCAGAAATTTGATGAGGTGGGCATGCCCGTATTTGTACCGCACATTGCCCAACGGAATGTCCCGTTTATTATCCTGAGCATCCGGCGCATGGCACTGGGCGCACCCGAGGGTTTGGTACAATTGCTTGCCTTTGGGGCCGTTGCCAATCATGGCCGCTTCCGGCCCCGTGGCGGGATTGAGCGTTACCAAATAATGACGAAGGGCTTCGACGGCTTTGGATTTGTTGTCCTTGTCCAGGCCGTGAAGCAAATCGGGCATGAGGGTGCCGGGCTTGAGCTTTTGCGGATCCAGCATCCAATGCCGCAGCCAACCGGCCGAGGCGGGATTGTGCGTGGTGAAAAGGATTGGCGCGGGTCGGCGTTGGAAGCGATGGGTTTGGCCTTCGCCCGCGGCATGGCAGGCGACGCAGTTGAGTTCGGTGATGAGCACCTCGCCGGCGGCAATTTGTGCGGCCGGCGTGTCGCGCGGGAAACGATCAAAACCGGGCACCACCGGTTGGGCCGCCGTCCAAAACGGCAGGCCCAATGCGATGATCGCCGCGATTCGCATTACGCTTGAGCGTCGCGGGCTTCGTCGAGCAGTTTCATCCACGGGCCCATGTAGTGGCCGTGATCCCAGAAGGTGCGGCCGCTGATGAGGTTGTCGTCGATGACGCAGGGCTCATCGACAAAAATGCCGCCGCATATTTCCAAGTCAAACTTCGCCTTCGGCACCGTGGCCATGCGGCGGCCCTTCACGCAATCGGCGCGGGCGACAATTTCCACGCCGTGGCATACGCTGGCGATGGGCGCGTTTTTTTCAAAAAAGTAGCGCGTGATGCGCAGCAAATCCTCGTCCTCGCGGATGTACTCGGGCGCGCGGCCGCCGCTGTAAAAAATGCCGAGATACTCCTCGGGCTTGATGTTCGCAAACGCGATGTCCGCGTCCATCGTGTACCCCTCCCATTCCTTGGTGATGGTCCAGCCCGGTTTGTTTTGGTGCATCACCATCTGGTACGTGCGCTTCTCCGGCGCGGCCAGCACGGGCTCGTAGCCGCCCTCGATTAAACGAAAGTACGGATACATCGTGTCCACCGTCTCCGAGGCATCACCGATGATGATTAGAACTTTGGGTTTGTTAGTGTCGCTCATGGGTGCGGGGAGTTAAGCCTTAGCGAGGCAGTTTTTCAAGTACGTTCGCGCGCGGTTGATTTCGGTGGTGCAGGCGGGGGCGTCCTTGAGAATGGGAATGCCGCGCGGGACGGGGTGCATGAAGATGCTGGTGAAACCGCGGTAGTTGATTTGCTTGAGGGCGCGGACGATGGGGGTGAAGTCGAGCTTGCCGCGGCCGGGCATTTGGAGAAGCTCCTGTTCCTTGGGCAGTTTCTTGTGGCAGCCCATGCCGTGTTGCCACGCGTAAAACATGGCGATGCGGTTGCCGAGGGTCTTGATGAGCGCGGCGTGGCCGGCGGCATCCAAGCCGAGGCTTTCAAGATGGTACGGGGCGAGCGCGATGCCGAGGTGTTTGCTGGGCGCCAGCTCGACTAGCCATTTCATTGAATCGGGCGTGTTGATTAGATTGCTGCTGTGGTTTTCGATTGCGAGGGTCACGCCCGTTTTCTCAGCGGCGGTGATGTGCGGTTTGAGCAGCTCGGCGAATTTTTTTACTTCGGCCTTGAGTTCAGCGCCCTTGAGGCCGCGGCGTCCGCGGCCGCCGCACACGAGAACTTTTGCGCCAAACTTTTTCGCGATGGCCATTTCCTTTTGCAGCCCAAACGGCCCGAGATCGTAGCGGGTGATACAGCCGAGACGTAAATTGCCTTTGGCGGTCTTGTGTTGTTTGAGCATCGCGGCGAATTTTTCATGGCCCATTTCCTCCATCTGTTCGCGTTGGTTGCCGTGTACGCGTGGCCAAATGTCGATGGTGTCCGCGCCGGTCTTGGTGGCTTCGGGCAGGATGACCTTCAACGGCAGCGTGCCGTACATCGACGAGGACAAAATATAATTGAGACGAAACTTCGGCTTCGAGGCCAAGGCCGGTGTGGCTGCAAAGGCAGCGGCGGCTCCGATGAATTGTCGGCGGGAGAGGGTGTTCATGCGGGCGCAATCTTGCGGCCATTTTCCAGAAAAGGCACGCCCAAGTGCATCGGCTCGGTTTCGCCCGGGCGGTGGATGATTTCCGGTGAGTATTGCGTGACGTATGCGCGGCGCATTTGGTCGGTTGTGTTCGGGCCGCTACGATGAAAGCTGAGCGAACTGAACACCACCACGCTGCCGGCGGGTACAATCGCCGGGACGCCGGGTGCGTCGCCGAAGTAGCCGGCCTTGTCGCCGGTCGCCACGTCGTGCTCGTGCTCGACCAGCGTGCGGATGCCGATTTGCGAAAACGGCATCACGTGCGCTGTGCCGTTGGCAAGTGTCATGTCGTCGACTGCTGTCCAGCAGGTGACGTAGGGCGTGTGCGGAAAGCCGAGGTAGCCGCTATCCTGATGCCATGAAAACGCCATGCCTTGTTCAGCGGCCTTGACCACGTATTGATCGTAAAACAAAAACGCCGTGTCGCCGATGGTCGCACGGCAGATGTCGGCCATCAACTCGCTGAACACAAACTCCGCCAATCGCGGCGCGCGGTCGTACTGCTTGGCGATGTGGTAGCGCTTGCCGCGATGGCTGATGTGAATGTGATCCGTGCCCAGTCGATCCATCTCCGCGTGCATCGCCTCGATGAGATGGTCACAGGAATCGCGCAGAATCTCTAAGTGCGCCTCGGGGATAACCCCTTCAAGAATGAAAAACCCCTCCTCGCGAAATTGTTCCTGATGCGTTTTGCTGATCAATGGGTGCACGTTACTTCAGCGGGTTCTCGTACCACACGACGTTGTTGCTTTGCTGGCCGGCGATGAGGGCGTCGAGGTCGCCGTCGGCGTCCATGTCCACGAGGCGGATGTCGTAGGCGGCTTGGTCGGTGCCGATGATGTGAGTGGTGAATTTGCCTTTGCCGTCATTCATTCGCGGGAGTTAAGCCCGAGCGGCAATAGAATCCAAGCCATTCATAGAAGCGTGCGAGTGCCTTGACTTGATTCGGGATGCAGATTATTTTTTGGGAGTTGAAACGAGTGCGCAGCGCCAAAGGCGTGGCAACATATTAGCCTAGGGCGTTGCCCTAGGCTAATATGGGTCGGGGCTTTGCCCCTCAACCAGTTGTCGCGGCGGAAGGGCGTGGTGGTAGGGTGTGGTGAGGACAAGGCTCGTAAGTTCGGCGCGGCTGAAGCGAAAACGAGAAAACCACGAAAACCGTTGTGTTTGTGGGATTTTTGGCGAAAATTCGGCGTAACAACCGGAATTGGGCGCAGGTTTTTGTTTACATTTTGGGGTGACTTGTTCACCTTTCCTGCGTCTTTTGAGGGCGAACCTCTTTGGATCGACTGTAAATTT
>DQLO01000194.1 GCA_015660155.1 Verrucomicrobiota bacterium | reverse complement strand
GCGAGCATGGGCGATGGCTACGGGCCGATGCTGGTGGCGAAGGGAAAAATTTCACGCGCAGATATGGCCGGTAAAAAAATCGCCATCCCCGGCGAGCTGACCAGCGCCTTCCTCGCGCTGCAACTTTGGCTGGGAAAACCGAAATCCGAAATCGACTACCTCGTCGTCCCCTTCGATGAAATTTTCCAAACCGTGAACAGCGGCACAGCAGACGTCGGCCTCATCATTCACGAAGGCCAGCTCACTTATAAAAACGAAGGGCTCGTTTGCTGTCAGGATTTCGGCGTGTGGTGGGGCGAAGAAAACAACGGTCTGCCGCTGCCGCTCGGCGGCAATGTGATCCACAAACGCATTCCCACTGACGAACGCAAAGTCATCAGTGATCTGCTCACCGAAAGCATTCAATACAGCCTCGACCATCGCCCCGAAGCCGTCGCCCACGCGCTGCAATACGCGCGCGATATGGGCATGGAATTGGCCGATCAATTCGTGGGGATGTACGTGAACCATTGGACGCTCGACTACGGCGACCAAGGCCGCGAGACCATCCGCCGCTTTCTCGGCCAAGCGCACGAGGCGGGACTGATCGATCACCGTCCGGAACTGGAATTTGTGGAGTAAGGTACGGACGCGCTGCGTGTCCCTACCAAAACCAAAATGAAATACCGTCGCTTTGGCAAAACAGAATTGCAGATGCCGGTGTTCTCCTGCGGGGGGATGCGGTATCAGCACAAGTGGAGCGACATCGAATGGAGCGAGGTGCCCGAAGCGGGTCAGAAAAATCTTGAGGCCACCATCAAGCGCGCCGTTGAGGTCGGCATCAACCACATCGAAACCGCCCGCGGCTACGGCTCCAGCGAAATGCAACTCGGCCCGGTGCTCAAAAAACTGCCGCGCGAGAAACTCATCGTCCAAACCAAAGTAGCGCCCTCGGCCAATCCGCGCGAATTTCTCGAGACCTTCCAAAAATCACTGGACTACCTCCAGCTCGATTATGTGGATTTGCTTTCACTGCACGGCATCAACAATCAGGAAATCCTCGATTGGTCGCTTGGCCCCACCGGCTGCGCCGCCGCCGCGCGTTGGCTGCAAAAAGAAGGCCGCGTGCGCCACGTCGGATTTTCCACCCACGCCACCACCGATTTGATTTTGAAAGCCATCGAGAGCGATGCGTTCGATTACATCAACCTCCACTGGTATTTTGTGAACGACCTCAACTGGCCGGCCATCGAAGCGGCGGCCGCGCGCGACATGGGCGTCTTCATCATCAGCCCCAATGACAAAGGCGGCAAACTCTACGCCCCGCCACCCAAGCTCACCAAGCTCTGCGCGCCGCTGCATCCGATGCAATTCAATGCCCTCTATTGTTTGAACCGTCCGGAGGTTCACACGTTAAGTTGCGGCGCGGCCAAGCCGAGCGATTTCGACTGCCACCTCGACGCGCTGGAATTTTATGACGCAATTGAATCCGCAATCGATCCCATCGAAACCAAACTGCGCGCGGCGCTCGAAGAAGCTCACGGCGCGGACTGGTGCGCCCGCTGGCCCGAGGGTTTGCCGCATTACGTGGACGTGCCCGGCGAGCTGAACCTCACCGAAATCCTACGCCTGTGGACCTACGCCAAAGGCCTCGATTTAGTGGACTGGGGCAAGATGCGCTACAATCTACTGGGCCAAGCCGACCACTGGTTTCCGGGCGAACACGTGGGGAAACTGGACAAAAACGGACTGGCCGAAGCCATTCAAAAGAGCCCCTTCGCCGACCGCATCCCAGAAATTCTCACCGAAACCCACGCGTTACTGCACAATGCGGAGCAGAAACGCCAAAGCGAATCAGAATAAATCGGACCGTAGAATGCTGAAAATGGTTGAGTTTAACGGTGTTTGGAGTAGATTCTCAGCCATGAAAATTGCTGGGATTTTACTCTGCGTGTCCGCGTTATTTCTGGTTGGTTGCGGCGGCGATGATGGTGGCGGTGATTCGGATATCAGCACCACCAAAATCAATCAAGGGCCTGCCTCCACTAACATCACACAAGGGGCTACCAATGCAGTTCCACCGGTTGACATCAGCACGATGAAATATATCCGGCGCACCAACGCGACCGCCATCATCACCAACATTGTGCGGGTATATTATCATGACAAAAAACGATTCACCGGCAATGCGATCAAAAACGACAAGGATGGCTCACAAGCCCTCATCCCCATGAAGGATGGTTATTGGCATGGAACATTCCGGATCAAGTATCCCGGCGGAAAGCAAACGAAGTACCGCGTGGATTATGTTCGAGGCCTGAGGAGCGGCGCGGCATATACTTGGTACGCCAACGGAAAAGCACGCAGCAGATCCTTCTACACCAACGATTTCCGCTTTGGCATATGGACTACTTTTCACCCCAACGGCAAGACTAACAAGGTGATGGTGTTATCAACCAAAATTCCGGGCAAGGTGCTGCGACGGGCTGCGTTTGATTTAACAGGCCGACCTTTGACCGGCAAGACGCCCGCTGGTCGAAAGTTTCAGTGGCAAGTGAACGGAACGGATCCTTTAAAGAAACTATCTTACTACATAAATCGCCTCGCCCCCTCTCTGACCACAGTCTTTGGCAATCCGGATCAGCGGAGGGGAAATGTGTGGACGTATTCGGGCTTGACCATCCGCGACATGAAGACCGGCCAAATCAAGCACACGGCTCGATTCACGGTGAATAACGGCAAGGTGGTCGCCGTGGAAGTGCTGCCCTAACGCCGGCTATTTCTTTGGTGCGGGCTTCTTGGGCGCGACGACTTTGCCGGGGTCGTTGATGTTCAATTGCGCCAGAACTTGGTTGGTGATGTCCAGATCGGCGGCGGAAAATAAAAGCGCCTTGGAATCAACCACCACGGTGAAGCCGCCCTTCTTGGCTTGGGCGGAGATGACCACCAAAATTTCCTCGCGGATTTTGGTGGAGGCCTTGCGGTCTTTCAACATGAGATCCTTATCCTGTGCGGCTTTCCAATTTTTCAAGGTTGTTCCGTTTTGTTGGTATGCCCGTTGTTTAACCGCGAATTGTTGCTGATGGCGCGCCCGTGCAGCTTGGTTCAGGTTGGGGTTCTGCAAAACCTTTTGCATATTTTGTAATTCAGCCAAACGATCCGCCTGTTTTTTATCCTCAGCGGCGATGCGTTTTTTTACGTCCTCCACGGCTTCTTTCAGGCGCTTATCTTCCACGGTGGTGCGCCAGTAGCCTTTGAAGACTTTCTCAACATTGACGGTTGCCATTTTTTGATCCACCGCGGCGGAGGCGCGCGCGGGTGAGAGGGTTGCGATGGCAAGTAAAAGTGCGATGAGTGTTTTTTGCATGATGCTCAGTTGTTTGAATTAGAATCGGGTGGTGTAGCCAAAATTCACGTTGATGTTGCCGCCGCTGCCGTTGTAGCCGTCGTTGGTGATGGGGAAGGCGTAGTCGAGGCGCAGCGGACCGAGGAATGGGATTTGCAAACGGAGGCCGATGCCCCAGTCATCATTGTAGTTTCCGAAATCAAAATCGTAGGCGCTCTTGTTCACCGAGCCGATGTCGTAAAAAGTTGCGACTCGGAGGATGTCCCACGGAGTGGGGATGCTGTATTCGATTGAGGCGTGGGCCATGGTTTTGCCCCGGAGATAATCGTTTTGGTCGCCGCGCGGGCCTACTTCGTTGAAGTCGAAGCCGCGCAGATTGCGTGAGCCGCCGAGGTGATGGCGATATAAGTAAGGCACTTTTTTGCCGCTTTCAAAGCTGTCGGTCACCGCGTTTTGCGCGCGCAATTCGAGGACATGCCCCTCGCGCAGGCCTTTGAAATACCAGGTGCTCTTGAGGTGGTAGCCGTAAAATGGCTTGTCGCTGCCGATGATGCTTGGGGCGACCAAAAGGTCGAAGGTAGAAATTTGGCCGTGCGTGGGAAGGTCGCCGCCACCTCGGGTATCGTAGGCGAGACGGCCACCCAACAATCCGACGAAGTCGGTGCCGGCTTCGTTTTTCAGCTCGGTGGAGGCAGTGGTTTTCATGTCGGT
>DQLO01000370.1 GCA_015660155.1 Verrucomicrobiota bacterium | reverse complement strand
AGGCGGGTGGTGTGGTCGGTGAGTTTGGAGACTTCGCCGGCTCCAAGGGTGCGCACGCGACTTTGGGCCCAGCGAATTTCCTCGAGGCTGGCTTTACTGAGGGCGAGTTGTTCAGCGCCGAGCCGCGCAACTTTGGGTGAGTGGGGCGCGGCGGCTGCGCAGGCGGATTGAAAGAGGGCGACGCCGCGGCGGTGGCCTTGCAGATACGTGAGCGCATCGCCTTCGTCGAAGTGGCCGAGTACTTGTTGAAAGTGATGTTGTTGGCGGGTCAACATTTCGGTGAGCACGTTGAGCTCGAGTTTGGGCTTTTGGTTGTGCCGGCGAAAGACGGCGAGGTTGCCCAGTTGGGCGAGGAATTCCGGGTCGTTTTCCAGATTGAGATTGCGTAGCAGCGCGAGGGCTTCCAGTTGGCAGGTGGCGGCCATCGGGTATTCCTCAAACTGAAAATGCATGCGGGCGAGGTTGCCGAGCACGGTGGCTACTTCGCGGTGGCCGGGGCCGAAGCGCTTGCGGGTGAGGGTGAGCACGGTGCTGTAATGGGCCGCGGATTCAGCGCGCCGGCCTAGCTCGCCGGCGGTGCGCGCGAGGCGCATCAGGTTTCGGACTCTGCCGGGATGGAGTTCGGCATCTATGGTGTGATCGGCAATTTGGATTTTTCGGATGGCCTGATACTCCGCGTACGCGGCGGCAAATTGCTGTTTCAATTCCATTAGAAATGCGCGTTCGCCGCGAATGGCCAGCGTGTGGGGGTGGTGCGGGCCGTGCCATTCCGTGTGAATTTTCAGGCTGCGATCGAGCAGGGGCCCGGCCGCCGGCAGGTCGTGCATCGCCACGCGCAGTTCGGCCAGCGAGGCGAGGATGAGTGCGGTTTCCTGATGGTTATCTCCGAGTGTTTTGCCGGCAATGCGTAGTGCGCGGTTGAGCATTTTGAGTGCCTGGGGAAAGTGCCCTTTGCGTTGGTTGAGCTGGGCGAGGTTTTGGAGTGGGGCGCAGAGGATGCCGCTTTCCGGCCCGTGGGTGCGGGTGTAGATTTCAATGGCTTCCTGATAAAGCGAGACGGCGCGTTTGGTTTGCCCGGCTTGGCTAAAAATGTTGGCTTGGTCGGAAAGCATTTGGGCGAAGCGCGGGTGGGTTTTGCCCTGGGTATCGCGCACTTGCATCACCGCGCGGCTCACGGATTTGAGGGCTTCGAAGGTGTTTCCTTGTTTGAGTTGTTGGCGGCTGATTAAGGAGAGAAGATTGGCGTGCATCGGATGCTCGGGGTGGTTGAGCGCGGTAAGGATTTTTTGGGATCGTTGATAGAGTGGCATCACCTTCGCTTGCTCGCCGTGTGCGAGGTGGAGGCTGGCTTGCACGGTGAGCGCGATGATGAGGTCGATACTGGCGGGATTTTTTTCCAAAATCGCAAGGCTGGTTTGGAGGTGTTGTGCGGATTCCTTATGGCGGCCGAGGTCGATGAGGTTTTCGGCCATCCGCAATTGCAACCGCGCCAGTCGCGTGGAATCAGCCGGCAACGTGGCTTGGGCGGCGGGTAGATGTTTTTGCAAAAGCACGGTGGCCTCGCGATAGTGGCGGAGATCGCGGTGCACATCGGCGAGGGTGCCGGCGATGATGAGGAGGGTGGGGTGATGGGCCGGCAGCGTTTTGGATTTGGTTTGATAATACTGCCGAAGATAGGGCAGGGCGCGGGTTAGTTCACCGAGCGTGCGGTGGAGGCGGCCGAGGGCGAGCCAGTTGGAAGTGAAAATGGTTTCCGGTACCTTCACGCCGGCCTTGGCGCATTGGCTGGCGATGGCGAGGCTGGTTTCGTGTGCGTGCCGGGCTTCGCGTGCCTTGCCCAGCCGCGTGTGGGCGATGCCGAGGTACAGCAAATGGACGGCGGTGTTGGGGGTGTTGATTTCGCCGATTTTTTCCTGAATGCGATTGCATTCCTCAAGCAAGGGAACGGCGGCGCGATAGTTTTTTTCGCGAATCTTAATCTGCGCTTCTTGTCCGAGGATTTTGCGTTGGGCGCGCAGCTCGGCAATCTCGGCGGGCGGCAAGGGGTCGGCAGCCGCCACGGGCAAACCCAAGGTCAACAGCAGCAGGATGGGCCGGAACCATTTCACTCCGGAATTTTAGGCGTAAAAATGACCCTCGGCAAGCTCGGGCTTGTGTGTTGCGCAAACTCAGGCCAGTGTGTGGCTATGAACCTGCCGCCCATCGAGTTGTTGCGCCAAGGCGACTCGGAGAGTTGGGATGTAGTCTTTGAGTGGCTCTGGCCAAAGACCCTGCATACCACGCACCACAAGCTCAAGGCTATCGCCCCGGCCGATGCGGAGGATGTGGCGCTCGATGCGTTTGTTTCCTTGTTTCGAACCATTGACAACGTGCCGTCCACCGAGAGCTTGCCCTCACTGTTGGTGGCCATTGCCAGCAACCGGGCGACCGATTACTTGCGTAGCCGAAGCGCCCAAAAACGTGATGCCTCACTGAGCCTCACCTTTGATGCCGTGCTGGCGGATGAAACACCCAGCGAACTGGTGAACCCGTTGGAGGCACTGCAGGTTAGGGAATTGTATGAATTGCTCGAGCAAGTGCGGCTGGATCTACCGCCTCTCAACGCTCGGATTCTCTACGAGTACTATTATGAAGGGCTGACCCAGCGGGAAATTGCCGAGCGGCATGGCGTCACCGTGTCCTCCATTAGCGGTCGCATTCGCCGTGGTTTGTTGATCCTGCACAACAAGTTGAAAAATAATCACATTTTTTGCGAAGAATTTCCGGACAAAATACGAATAATATAGGGAAGGGCAAAATCGGCCTCTCCGGGGCTCAAAAAGCCCTAAAAAGCCGATAATAGCCAAAAAGTGTAAAACGCCTGAAATTGGTAAAACTGACCGATGCGCGACGAATTATTAGAATTGGTAATGAACAAGGCCACCGGCAGAGCCACCGAGGAGGAGCTGCACCGGATCGATGCCATTCTTGAGCAGGAACCCAATCTTTGGGATGACTACAACCAATGGCACCGCGACATGCCCGCCCTGCGCGGCGTCATGTGCTTCGCCGCCGCCACAGCGGAGGACAAGCATCAGTTGCCCGAGCACATCCAGAAAGAACTCCGCGCCCGAATGCGCGTCGCCCTTCGCCGGCCCCAGCCCAATTACGATCGGCTCATGGAGCTCGTCAACAAACCGCCCAACCCCCAACCCTCCTGGCGCTGGGCCGTGGCCCCCGCCGTGGGCTTGGCCGCCATCGTGGTTATTTCACTCGTGCTGTTTAATAATCGCCCCGAGGCTGAGGCCCCCGCCGAACTACCCGAAGTGGTGATCAATTTCCAACAACAACCCGCCGCCCCCGCCGCCCCGGTCATCCAAGTGGCACTGCTCGATATCGTGGGCGCCACCCGCGGCCCCGAGGATACTACCCTCCAACAACTCCAAGCCGCGTGGCCCAAAGTGGAAGTGTACCAATTCAGCCGCAGCACCCGATCCGAAGATTGGCTCAGCCAATGGCCCCTCACCGCCAACGGCCCCGTTTGCAAAATCTTTTACAATCAATCCGCCGGCGAACTTCAACTCATCGCAATCGTGAACGAGCAAAAACACGAAGCCAGTTTTGAGCTAAACGATGTTTCCGAACTCCCCCAACTCATCCAACAAGCAAAAGCCCAGTTGGATGAGTGGTTGAAGTAAATTCAACCCTTTGAAAAAAGATGGTACCGGAGGAGGGACTCGAACCCACACTTCCTTGCGAAAAGCGGATTTTGAATCCGCCGCGTCTACCAATTCCGCCACTCCGGCACGCGCGGCATCCTAGCCATCGCGCCCCCTAGTAAACAAGTTTGTTTTGGCAAAGCCGTTCCCCGCGCCCAAGCTCGCGCTGTGCCACCGCATTCACATGACTCCGAGCCTTTCACGATTTTGGATCAAGTAACCGTCCCCGATCTTTGGCAGCAACAAGCCGTCAGCGCGCTGCGCGAGGGCAAGGACGTAGTCGTCCACGCCCCCACCGGCGCGGGCAAGACGCTCGTTTTTGAACTCTGGGCCAACCTCGGTAAACCGCGCGGCAAAGCGGTTTACACCGTGCCCACCCGCGCGCTCGCCAACGACAAGCTCGCCGAATGGCGCGCGCGCGGCTGGCCGGTCGGCATTTCTACCGGCGACCTTTCCGAAAATCTCGACGCCCCCATTCTCGTCGCCACGCTCGAAACCCAAAAGAGCCGCCTCATCCACGGCGACGGGCCGGACCTCCTCATCGTCGATGAATACCAACTCATCGGCGACCGCGATCGCGGCCTCAATTACGAACTCGCCCTCGCCCTCGCGCCTTCCAAAACGCAGTTGCTGCTGCTCAGCGGCAGCGTGGCCAATCCCGATCACGTCGTGAAATGGCTGCGTCGCCTCGGCCGCGATGCCGTCTCTGTGAAACACACCGTGCGGCCGGTGCCTTTGGAGGAAACGTTTCCCGACAACTTAAGCTACAAACTGCCGCGCGAAATTCGCGGCTACTGGCCCAAGTTTGTCGCCAAGGCGTTGGCCGATGATCTTGGGCCGATTTTGATTTTCGCCCCGCGCCGCGCCAACACCGAAAAGCTCGCCCGCCAAATCGCCCAGCAATTGCCCAACCCCGATCCGCTGAAACTTTCCGCTGCCCAAAAAAATCTCGTCGGCGGTCACCTCGCCAAGATGCTTGAAACCCGCGTGGCCTATCACCACAGCGGCCTCAGCTACGCCGCGCGCGCGGGCGTCATCGAGCCGCTCACGAAGGCCGGCCAACTCCGCGTGCTCGTCGCCACGATGGGCCTCGCCGCTGGCATTAACTTTTCCCTCCGGAGCGTGGCGCTTTTCGCAGGTTCGTACAAACGCGCCGGCGTGGAGCACCCGCTGCGCGGTGATGAGATTCTGCAAATGTTCGGCCGCGCTGGCCGGCGCGGGCTTGATGAAGTGGGCTACGTACTCGTGGGCGCCAATGACGTTCGCATCCGCGATGGGTTCCCCTGCCAACTCGCCCGCAGCGGCCTTGTCGATTGGGGCGCGTTGCTCGGTATCATGCACGCGGCAGTGGAGGACGGCCGCGAACCTTTCGCCGAAGCGATGCGCGTGCAAAGTCGCTTGTTCACCACGCGCCCCATCACGCTCGGCGTGGAAAGCGCGCTCGAACATCCCGACGTTCCCTGCGGTTTGCCCACCGACGCCGAGCGCGCGCGTCACGTGCGCCGCAAAGAAAAAGAAATTTTGAACAGCCAAGGCGAATGGGAACGCAATCCAAAACGCGAAGCCACGCCCTTGGGCGAAATCAAAATGCTGGATGACGAAGCCTCGGAAGGAACCGTGTCCGGGTTGCGTTCGTTGCTCACCGTGCCCGAGGCACTCGGCAAACAAGGCCCCGGCGTGCTCACGGTGTTGGACCCCAACGCGGCGGAACCGGAATACGGCCGCATCGCCACCGTGGCGGAAAAGAATGCGAAGGGGAAATTGCTGCCCGTGCGCTGGGTGCGGCGGGTTTTGAATTGGCGCGGGAAATCGATGACGCGCAGTTTGTGGGAAACCAAGTTTGGCCCACAGCTCCAGCATAAAATGGCCGAGCGCGGCACGCCTATTCTTGAGTACCGCAATTTACAAAACAAAATTTCCGCGCACTTCAGTCTCGCGGAAGAAACGCAAACCGTGCCCATCGACCGCCACGGCGTTGCCCTGTGGAAACCGCCCTCGCGCGAAGGCTTGCCCGGCGATTGCGCCGCGTGCGAGCTCGTGCCGGTGTGCCGCCGATTGCCGCGCGCCCACGGCGTGGTGCATCATTGGCGCCGGTTTGGTTTGCTG
The DNA here is from genome assembly GCA_015660155.1 of Verrucomicrobiota bacterium. Lineage (GTDB taxonomy): Bacteria > Verrucomicrobiota > Verrucomicrobiia > Limisphaerales > UBA1100 > JACNJL01. The sequence continues at coordinate 927 of DQLO01000370.1, read as the reverse complement.
GAATCCGATGGCTCACCGACGCGGCGCGGGCGCATCGTCAGTTTTTTCACCGGCGGCGACGGCCTCGGCATCGCGGCGGCGTTGGAGGATGAAAAATATCCGGTCGAAGAATTTGTTTATGACATCGCCAACCTGCGCGGCGGCTTTCGGTTTCACGGCGATGCCGATCGCTGGGATGGGCCGCTCGCCTTGGCGTGCCGAAAAACCTACGGCATGACCAGCGTGCTGGGCTACCTCGACCGCGGCGCGCCGCCGGAGTACGGTTACGGTGCGGATCTCGTGGTGGCGGACATCCATCGCAATCCCGCGCGCAAACAATATTGGATTCGCGAGGTGGCTGAGGAAGGCGACATCGACCGCATCATCATCGAGTGGCGCAGCCTGCTGCGGCGCATCACCCATTCCCCCGCACTCGACTGGCCGCGCTGGACGGCTCTCCAAGAACAGGCCCGGCGGATGCTCGATGAAACCGAAAGCCCCACCCTCACCGAATTGCCCCCGCTGGACTTCCGCCAAACCCAGCGCCTCGAACACCGTCTCAAGCTGCGCCGCCACTAAAAAACCCGCCGGTGAAGGCGGGTTGCAAAAAACTCTTTTGTTTGTCCGGCTCAGTTACTCCGTTTGTACAGGCGAAGCGCACGCCGTAATTCGCCGAGGGTGGGTGCGCGGCGCATCGCCACGGGCTGGGCCGTCGAGGTGATACTCATTCCCCTGCGCAAAGCTGTTGGCGTTGAGGCAATGCGGAACATCCGCCGTCCTCCTCCGAAGCCGCCGCCCATCTGACCGCCCATGCCCATGCCGCCCATTTGACCGCCCATGCCCATGCCGCCCATTTGACCGCCCATACCCATGCCGCCCATTTGACCGCCCATTCCCATGCCGCCCATCTGACCGCCCATACCCATGCCGCCCATCTGACCGCCCATT
>DQLO01000233.1 GCA_015660155.1 Verrucomicrobiota bacterium | reverse complement strand
GTCGCGGGCAAGGGCAAGTGAAGCAGGGCCGTTTCATCCAATGTAAGAGCGGTACACTGAACTCCAACATGTGGCTCACGCTGGCGAATCTGATGGGCGTGGAAATGAATTCATTCGCCGACAGTTCGGGCGTCATCTCCGATTTGTGGACATAGCCGGCCATGCTTACCCGACGTTTTATTTTTTTCGGCACCCTGCTTTGCGCGCTGACAGCGGCCGCGGCGGATGACTTCGCGCGAACGCTCAAGCCCATCTTTGCGCGCCACTGCGTGAAATGTCACGGCGGCGAAAAGGTGAAGGGCAAAATCAACCTCAAGCAAATCGCCAGCGCCAAGCAGTTCCTCGCCCAGCCCAAGTTGATTCAGGAAATCATCGAGGTCATCGACGCGGCCGACATGCCACCGGAGGACGAGCCGCAGCTCACCCAAGCGCAGCGCACAAAAATGCTGGCCACGCTGAAGGCGCAGTTGCGCGTGTCCACCGCCGGCATCCAGACGAAGCACTCGCGCATCCGCCGCCTCAACCGCTTCCAGTACAACAACGCCGTGCGCGACCTCTTCGGGCTCAACCGCGACGTGTTCGCGCTCCCGGAAAAGCTGATGACGCGCGAGACGATTTACCTCAACGCGCCCAAGCTGCCCGACCGCGTCAACGTCCGGTCACTGGCGCTGAACCCCGCGCCCGGCATGCGCGCGGTACGGGCCTTCCCGAAAGATTTGCGCGCCTCGCACGGGTTCGACAATCAGGCCAACCAGCTTTCCCTCTCGCCGCTGCTGCTCGATGCCTTCCTGCGCCTCAGCGTGTCCATCGTCGAGAGCCCCGATTTCAACGAGCAAACCGTCGGCATTTGGAAAACATATTTCCAGCCGCCCGCCGAGGGCGCCGATGTGCCCGCCGAAACACGCAAACGAATCGCGACATTCTTAAAGCACGCCTTCCGCGGCCCCGTCGAGCCGGCCACCCTCGACCGCTACACCGCCTACGCGCTCGGCAAAATGAAACAGGAAATCCCCTTCACCGCCGCGCTAAAAAAGGTCGCCTCCGCCGCGCTGTCCTCGCCAATGTTTCTTTATCGCTACCAACGCAACGACGCAAAGGGCTCGCAGTACGCCCTCGCCTCAAACCTCTCATTCTTTCTCTGGGCCAGCGGGCCGGATGCCGAGCTGCTGCGTCTGGCCAAAACCGGTGAGCTGGCCCAGCCCGCCGTACTGGAGAAAACCCTCGACCGCATGCTGGCCGACCCGAAAATCGAGCGCTTCCTCGACACCTTCCCCGCGCAATGGATGCAGCTCGAAAACGTATTGGCCGCCACGCCCGACCCCAAGCAACACCGGCTGTTCATGCTGGACAAAAACAACCCGGCTAGCTTGCAGATGTTGATGGAGCCGCTGTTATTGTTCGATGCGGTTTTCATCGAAGACCGGCCGATTGTGGAGCTCATTGCGCCAAAGTTCGGCTATCAAAGTGACTTCCTCAATACATGGTACACCACCGACTTGAAACCACCGACGGTGGACGTGAAAGGAATCATCGAGCAAAACAAGCCGATCGAAGCCAAGCGCAGGGCTGCCCAATCAGCGATGAATTTGGCGAAGGCGAGGTTGGATGATTTTGTGAAAAACGTCCCTTCGCTCATCGAAAAAAAAGCGGCCAAAATTGATTACGCCAAGGGCCAGACGCAGTGGGAATCCGCCCTGAAAAAGAACCCCGTCGCGAGCGTGCGCCTGTCGCCCTGGCACCGTATCGGGCCGTTCGGCGCGGGCAACTTCGATGCGGCTCACGCCAAGACGTTCATCAATGAGACCGCTGTTGACCTAAAAAAAATCCATGGCAAACTGAAATGGTCCCTCGCCGAAAATTTCGTGGACGGAAAACTGCACACCCTTTCCGGCGTGAATTGCGCGACCTATCTTTTCCGCACAATCCAGTCAGAAGCCGCAGGGGAACTGGAGATATCGCTCGGCAGCGACGACAGTTTTAAACTCTGGCTCAACCAACAGTTGATTGCCGAAAAAAAAGTCATCCGCGGCGTCGCACCCAATCAGGACAAAGTGCGGGTGAGGTTGATCAGAGGTAAAAACAAACTGCTGTTCAAGGTCTCAAACGCTAATTGCGGCTATGGTTTTTATTTTAAAACCAAGCTGTTGCCTCTTCCAAAACCAGTGTTTGCGGCGTTGCAGACGGACAAAGCCAAGCGCACCGAAAAACAAAAGGAAACTCTGGCCGAATATTACCGCACGATTGCCCCCGAGCTGGAGCGCGCGCGAATGGAGGTGGCGACCGAGAGAGAAGCTCACGCGAAGGCGCTGAACGAGGCGAAAGACAAACTGAACAAACTTCCGAAACCGCGGGACGTGCGCAAGCTGCAACAGGCCGCCCGCCAAAAATTTGAAAATAAAATGCGCGGCAAACTGCGCGCACGCTCGTTCGACCGCGTGCCCATCACCGACCCGCGCTACGGCGGCATCATCACCAGCGCCGCCATGCTCAGCATGACCGCCGGCCCCAAGCGCACCCATCCCATCGGGCGCGGCGCATGGATCATCGAGGTGATCTTCAATGACCCACCGCCACCACCACCCAATGACGTGCCACCTTTAAATGAAGACGCCCTGGACAAAAACCTGACCATCCGCGAAAAATTCGCCCAGCACCGCGCCAACCCCAACTGCGCCGGCTGCCATTCGCGCCTCGACCCGCTCGGCTTCGCGCTGGAAAACTTCGACATTACCGGCCGCTGGCGCGACAAATATCCCAACGGCCGCGATGTGGATGCGAGCGGGACGCTCCTGCGGAAGTATCAATTTACGGACATCGTCAGTTTCAAAAAATCACTGGTCCAAGAGGATCGACGGTTCGCCAAAGCCTTCACCGCGCATTTGCTGAGATTTGCCTTATCCCGCGAACTGCGCCCCGCCGACACCCTCACCATCGACAGCATCGTCAACCAAACCGAGAAAGAGGGATTCAAGCTAAAATCCCTGATCCGAAAAGTGGTTCAAAGCGATGGGTTCCTTCAATCGAACTAGCCCAGACGATATAAACCGAACATCGGCCCACACCACGGCATTTTAGGCTTTATCATTTCCATTGGCTTTGGGGGGGTGGGCGTGTATTCCTTGCGGCACGCCATGTTACGTTTTTTTGTTTCTCTCATTGTATTCACGCTGGGTATCTTTGCTCAGGCTCAATCGGTGCAGGATTCGGCCACGCCGGTTCGGAATATCAATGCGCCCGACGGCTTCAAGGTGGAGTTGCTGTATTCTGTGCCCAAGCCGGTACAGGGTTCATGGGTAAACCTTTGCACCGATAACAAGGGACGCATCATTGTCAGTGATCAGTTTGGGGGGCTGTACCGGTTCAAGCCACCGGCAGCAGGGAAGGTGTTGAAGGCGAAGGATATTGAAAAGGTGCCGGCCAAGATCCGCGCGGCGAATGGGCTGCTGTGGGCGTTTGGGGCGTTGTACGTGGGGGTGAATGATTACGAGCGCAAGATTGAGAGCGGGCTGTATCGGGTGACAGATTCGGATGGGGACGACAAGTTGGACAAGGTGGAAAAACTGCGCGGCATGACGGCGCGCGGCGATCATGGGATCCACGCGGTGCTGCTCGGGCCGGACAAGAAATCGCTCTACCTGATCACTGGCAACAACACCACACCGATAAAGGCCGATGCTTCGCGGGTGCCGCGGCATTGGGGCGAGGATCATCTGCTACCGCGCATGCCGGATGGGCGCGGGCACAATCGCGATCGGTTGGCTCCGGGCGGGATTATTTACAAGGTGTCGCCGGATGGAAAAAAGTGGGAGATTGTTTCGTCGGGTTATCGCAACATTTTCGACGGCGGCTTTAACCGCGATGGCGAACTGTTCACGTACGACGCGGACATGGAGTACGACTTTAACACTTCGTGGTACCGCCCCACGCGCATTTGCCACGTGACCAGCGGATCCATGTGGGGCTGGCGCAACGGCACCGGCAAGCGGCCGGAATTTTATCCGGACACATTGCCGCCGGTGATCAACATCGGCCCCGGCTCGCCCACGGGCACGGTCTTCGGCTACGGCGCGAAGTTCCCAGCCAAGTATCAAAACGCTTTTTTCATTCTCGACTGGAGCTGGGGGAAAATCCACGCGGTGCATATGACGCCGAAAGGCGCGAGCTACACCGCCACGAAAGAGACGTTCATCACCGGCAGTCCCTTGCCGGTAACGGATGTGATCATTCACCCGAAGGATGGCGCGATGTATTTCACCATTGGCGGCCGCAACGTGCAGTCGGGCTTGTATCGCGTGACCTATCACGG
>DQLO01000201.1 GCA_015660155.1 Verrucomicrobiota bacterium | reverse complement strand
GAGAAACGCACGCTCATCCGCCGCATTTTTTACGACCTCACCGGCTTGCCGCCTTCGCCGGAGGAAGTGGCCGACTTTATAAATTCCGCAACCCGCACTCCACATTCCGCATTGGAAAAGGTCGTCGACCGGCTTTTGGCCAGTCCGCAGTTCGGCGAGCGTTGGGCGCGGCACTGGCTCGATGTCGCCCGCTATGCCGAGAGCAATGGCATGGAGCGCAACGCCGCATTTCCAAACGCGTGGCGCTATCGCGATTATGTCATCGATTCGTTTAATGCCGACAAGCCCTTTGACCAGTTTATCAAGGAACAAGTCGCTGGCGATTTATTGCCCGGCAAAGCCACCGACGCGCGCCGCATCGCCACGGGTTTTCTCGCGCTGGGGCCCAAGTCGCTCAACAATAAAAACGCGCGCGAGTTCAAAATGGATGTGGTCGACGAGCAACTCGACGTGACCACCCGCGCGTTTATGGCCGTCACTGTTGCGTGCGCGCGCTGTCACGATCACAAGTTCGACCCCATTCCCACTGAGGATTACTATTCACTGGCCGGAATTTTCTACAGCACACAAACGCTTTTCGGCGGCGCCACCGGCGGCGGCATTCGGCATCAAACAAAGCTCATTGAGCTGGCGAAAGGTCGCGCGGCTAAAAACCCCGCAGCCCAGCCCAAGCCCGTGAACAACGTCGTGAAGATTGCCCAGCTGCAAAAACGTCAGCGCGCATTGCTCGCCGAGCGCAGAAAGCTGCAAATGGAATTGAAAGGCAAAGTCAAGGCCAGCCCCCGCTTTAGAGCGATTCAAAAAGAAACCCGCGCGGTCGTGCAGCAATTAACACAACTGCGCAAAAAAGGCGGCGGCCGCAAGGGCGGCGGGCCCAAGCAAACCGGCCCGCTGGCGATGGGCGCGACGGAGGGCCAACCGGCCAACATCAAGGTGCACATCCGCGGCAACATCGGCACGTTGGGCGCGTTGACCGAGCGGGGCTTTCCGCGCGTGCTGGATTTTGGCGGTCCGACGGTCGACACAAAACAAAGCGGTCGCCTCCAACTTGCCGAGTGGATTGCCCACCGCGACAATCCACTCACCGCGCGCGTGTTCGCCAACCGCGTTTGGCATCATCTTTTCGGGCGCGGCATCGTCCGCACGGTCGACAACTTTGGCGAGACCGGCGAGCGCCCCACCAACCCCGCGCTGCTCGACCATCTTGCCGCGCGCTTCATCGCACAAAATTGGTCGGTGAAAAAACTCATCCGCGAAATCGTCCTGTCGCGCGCCTATCAAATGTCCAGCGCGCACTCCGCCGCCAACGCCAAGGCCGACCCGGACAACACGCTCTTTTGGAAAATGAACCAACGCCGCCTCGACGCCGAAAGCATGCGCGACGGCATGCTCGCCACCGCCGGCCAGCTTAACCTCACGCCGTATCGGGGCACCGTGCTCACCGAGGCCGGCGGCAATCTCGGGAGCAACCTCCAGCAGCTCGACCGCTTGCGCAACGCCGAACACAATCACCGCAGCATTTATCTGCCCGTCGCGCGCCAAGCCGTGCCGGAAATTTTGAAGGCATTCGACTTCGCCGAGCCAAGCATCATCGTCGGCCGCCGCGAAATCACCATCGTGCCCACGCAGGCGCTCTTTTTGCTGAATAGCAAATTTGTCACCGAGCAATCCAAGGCCATGGCCGGACGCGTGCTGCGGGCCGGCGACGAGAGCGCGCGCATCGACCTCGCGTTCCAGCTCGCCTTCGCGCGCGCTGCAACGCCGACCGAACAGACGCGCACCGCCGCCTTTCTCGCCGAGTGCAACACTGAAGGCAAGTCCGCCGAGTTACAGGCGTGGACCACTCTCTGCCAAGCCCTGCTGGCCAGCGCGGAATTTCGTTATTTAAACTAAAAATTTATGAACACATCACCACTGAATTTTTCGCGACGCGACGCGTTGCAGAGCATGAGTGCGGGCTTCGGCTTCATGGCCTTCGCGGGCCTCAGCACCATGGCCGCGCACGCCGCGCAAAAATATCAAAACCCGCTCGCGCCCAAGCAGCCGCACTTCAAGCCACGGGCCAAGCGAATCATTTTTTGCTGCATGCGCGGCGGGCCGTCGCACGTGGACACGTTTGATTACAAGCCGGCGCTGGCCAAGAACAACGGCAAGAGTGCCAGCGGGTTTGGCAATCGCAAGCTGATGGTGTCGCCGTGGAAATTCCCCAAACGCGGCAAGAGCGGCCTCGAGATTTCGGAATTGTACCCGCACCTCGCCAAGCACGCGGACAAAATGTGTCTGCTCAATAGCATGTACGGCGACATCCCGAATCATCCGCAGTGCTTCGTGCAACTGCACACCGGCAGCTTTCAGTTTGTGCGGCCGAGCCTCGGCTCGTGGCTGCTGTACGGCCTCGGCACGGAGAACCAGAACCTGCCGGGCTTCGTCACGCTCAACCCGCCCTCGCGCGTGGGCGGCGCGCAGAATTACGGCAGCGCATTTTTGCCGGCCATTTATCAAGGCACCCGCATCGGCAACCTCGGCCAATCGCTCAAGGACATCCGCCTTCCCAACCTCGGCAACGACCGCCTCGACGCCGCTGCTCAACGGCGCCAGCTCGATTATATTCAATCGCTCAACCGCGACCTCAAAAGCCGCAACGAAGACAGCGCGCAAATCGATGGCGTCATCGAGAGCTACGAACTCGCCTTCCGCATGCAGAGCGCGTTGCCCGAGGTGATGAGCCTCAAGGGCGAAAAGCAATCCACGCTGGAGGCGTACGGCATCGGCGGCGGCGGCACGGATAATTTTGGCCGCCAATGTTTGCTCGCGCGGCGAATGGTCGAGAGCGGCGTTCGCTTCGTGGAAATTTCCCACGCCAACTGGGACCAACACAAAGGCCTGCGCGCACGCCTCGGCGCCAACTGCAAAGCCACCGATCAGCCCATGGCCGCGCTACTCGCCGACCTTGAGGAACGCGGTTTGCTTGAGGATACCCTCGTGATGTGGGGTGGCGAATTCGGCCGCACCCCGCACGCGAAACAGCAGGACGGCCGCGACCACAACGCCACCGGCTTCAGCTACTGGCTCGCCGGCGGCGGTGTAAAAGGCGGCATGCGCTACGGTGCTACTGATGAGCACGGTATCAAAGCCGTAGAAAATCGAATGCACTTCCACGACCTGCACGCAACGCTCCTGCATCTATTAGGCCTCGACCATGAGAAGCTTACCTACCGCTATGCCGGTCGTGACTTTCGCCTGACTGATGTCCACGGCAACGTGGCAAAAGAAATTCTGTCTTAACCAAGCTGGAAAAATCATATTTCTTTTGTTTTGGAGAAGGGCCTTTATTTCTCCGGTAAATAGAGTTATAAGAATGGGCCCTAATGATAGGGTGAGGGCAATCATGAGAAGGCCATTTAGCCATTATTCCACAGCATTTACCTGCCTCTGCCTTTTGGCTGCTGGGGGAGGGGGTTTTGCTGCTGAGCCCACTGCGGCGGGCTTGGCTTTTTTTGAGAAGAAAATCCGGCCGGTTCTGGTGGAGCACTGTTACAAGTGTCACTCGGCAAGCAGCGAAAAGGTGAAGGGTGGACTGTTGCTCGACACACGCGAGGGAATCCGCAAGGGCGGCGAATCGGGCCATGCAGTGGTGCCGAAGAATCTGGATGAGAGTCTGCTCATTGAAGCAATTCGCTACGGGGATGAGGACCTCGAAATGCCGCCCAAGGAAAAGCTTCCAGCCTCGGTCATCGCTGATTTCGAAAAATGGATTCGAGACGGGGCGGTCGATCCCCGGCGCGCAACGCACGTGGTTGCCAAACCGGATTCCATCGATATCGAGGCCGG
>DQLO01000398.1 GCA_015660155.1 Verrucomicrobiota bacterium | reverse complement strand
CGTTGGAGCCGTAAACATAATCGCCCACGCGAATGGCGCCGCCGTGATGGTTGGCCATTCCCACGCCGCCGGCGTGTTTGTAAATTTCTTTCGTGCTGAACTTGCTGTCCTTGTATTCCACGGCGAACCCATTGCAACCCACGCTGTACGCGCTCGTTACAAACAGCGTGCCATTATGAAAAACCGGCGTGCTGACCACCGCTGTGCGTCCTTTGCGCGGAGCGCTCCAGAGGAGCTTGCCGTTGCTCGCATCGATGCCCGCCACGCTGCTGCCGGTGAGTTGTAGATACTGTTTGATGCCGCCAATCTCGCGGACGATGAGTGAGGAATACCCGGCGGAGTCCTGCCAATCCTCGCAGCGCCACGCGGGTTTGCCGGTCTTGGCGTTGAGGGCAATCACCGCGCCGTTGCGTCCACCGGGGGTGATAATCACGTTGCCGTCATCGACCAACGGCGATTCGCTCCAGCGCCAGCCGCTCATCATTTTGCCGCCGAAATCGTTTTGCAAATTCACGCGCCACACTTCCTTGCCGGCGGTGGTGATGCAAACCAGATCGCTGTGTTGGCCGAGGCAATAGACGTGACCGCCCGCCACCGTGGGCGTGGAGCGCGGGCCGGGATAGCCGCGATGGCCTTTGGGATCGCCCACGCGGGTTTTCCATTTGTGTTTGCCTTTGAGGTCGAGCGCGAAGAGATAACAGGCATCGCCCAAATCGCCGAGCGTGTAGAGCGTGCCATCGGCGATGACCACGCTGGAAAATCCAACGCCCACGCCGGTGGCTTTGTACAGCAATTTGGGGCCGGCCTCGGGCCATTGATTGGCGAGACCTTTTTCGGGGTTCACGCCGTCGCGATTGGGGCCGCGCCATTGCGACCAGTTAGCGGCGAAGGTGTTGAGCGTGAGGCTCAGGAGGATGAGGGATGTTAGGATTCGCATAGGATTGATTGTGGTTTTAATTTTCAAGTTTCAATTATCAATTATCAAGGAAGTTTCAATTTTCATTTATCAAAACGTACTTGTTGAACCGTGCCGCCGGTGAGGTTGAACCAAACGGTTCCGTACTTTTTGCCTTGGCGATCGGTGATGTTCAAGCCGGAATATGCCTTCCACGTGCCTTGGGTTTTGGTGGGTTGGCCGAAAACGGTGGTGATCACTGCCTGCGTTTTGCCTTTATATATAGCGTCGATGGATTTGGTGTCCACGCCGGCGGTCCACACGATGGCTTTTCCGGGAGGGCCCGCAGGCGCAGGCGTGACGGCTGCCGCGCCGCCGCCGGCGCTGATGGTGTGGCAGTAAATGTGTTCCTGATCGCGCAAATACAGTTTGCCGTTGGCCACGACGGGATGGGTCCAGATTTTGCCGCGACTGCTGCGGATGCGCGATTGCGGCGCGAGGCGGAAGCGGCCGCTTTCGCGCCAACCATTGGGACTTGCCGCCGCCAGCACGACGTCGCCGCGGCTTTCGTCCACGCAATACATCATGCCCTCGGCGAGGGTGAGGCAGCCTTTGCCGAGCGCGCGTTTTTCGCTCCACACTTCGCGGCCGCTGGCGAAATCCTGGCACACCCAACCGGTGCCATCGCTGTAACCGTACAAATGTTGGCCCAACAAAATCACGCCGCCGTGATGATTTTTCATCACCTTGTTTGCCCACACATCACTGGCGCGATTGCCCGCGCCGAGGTTGACCAATTTGCTGCCCGCGCCGTAGCCGCTGGCGATGTACACTTTGCCATTGCTAAAAATCGGCGTGGGGATCACCGCCGTGCGCCCGCCCCATCCGGATTTCCACAACACATTGCCATTGCGCGCGTCGAGGCCCACCAGATTTTTTTGCGTGAGCTGGATGTACTGGCGAGTGCCGTTATGCGTCACTGGCACTACCGATGAGTATTCCGCGCCATCGGTGAATTGCCGACTTTGCCAAACAATTTTTCCGGAAAGTTTGTTGAACGCGACCACCGCGCCTTGCCTTCCGCCCGGCGTGGCCAGCGCGAGGTTGCCGTCCACGGTGATGCTTTCGGTGTAGCCCCATTTCGGCACGCCGCCGCCGAGGCGTGTCATACTCGCTTGCCATTGGATTTTGCCGGTGAGATCGGTGCAAACCAAATTGCCTTTGCCGCTCATCGCGTAGATGCGATTGCCGTCCACCGTGGGTGTGCCGCGCGGGCCGCCGCCCCATGCATTTGATAATTCGGGGCCGAGGTTGGCCGTCCATTGTTCGCGGCCGGTATTTGCATCGAGGCAGATGAGTTGCTCCGTGCCGCGGCGCGAGCCCATTGTGTAAAGCTTGCCTTTGACGATGGCGAAGCTGGAATAGCCGTTGCCCATTTGGCTGTTAATCCAAAGGCGTTTGGGGCCGCCTTGGGGCCATTGTTTGAGCAACCCGCGTTCGGCGCTGATGCCGGTGCGGTTTGGCCCGCGCCATTGCGGCCAATCGAGTGCGACGGTGGATTGCCAGCCAAAAGCCAGAACGAGGAAAGCGAGGGTCGTGCGCATGGCTATTGGATACGGCGATTGGGCTGGAGATTCAACTTATTTGATGGGTGAACCGCCAAGGCGTAAAGACGCCAAGAAACCATTTTTCAAAAAACCTTGGCGTCTTTACGCCTTGGCGGTTCAAAGATTTAGTCCAATTTCATCAAGTACACATTCCGGAACCACACATCTTGCCCGTGATCCTGAAAACCGATGTGACCTTTGCGGGGGAGATCCTTGAGGGCGATCTTGAATTTGTTGCGGGAGCCGTCGGGGTTTTTGTTGCCGGTGGTCCAGTCATCGAGGTTGGCGTTGACGACTTGTTTGCCGTTGATACTCACGGTGATCTTCGGGCCTTTGCAAGTGATGATGAACCGATCCCATTCGCCGACCGGTTTGGCGGGATTGGCGCTCGGCGCAAGCGCATCGTACAACGCGCCGTGATCGTGCTTGCCGAGCTTCGTTTTGCCCGTGGTATCGAACACCTGAATTTCAAACCCGCCCTGCACCGCGTTCTTCGGATCCGTACGGAAAAAGATGCCGCTATTGCACCCGCGCGAAACCTTCACGTCCGCGCGCAAAACAAAATCGCCAAAGCTCTCCTTCGACCAAATGTATCCACTCCCCGGTTTACGCGTCAGCACGCCATCCTCTATCGCCCATCCATTCGGCTTGGCCTGCCAACCGGTGAGGTCTTTACCATTAAACAAAGGCACAAACCCCTTCGGCGGCCCCGCCTGCAAAGCGGCAAAAGTGGAAAGGCTAAACAACGTGACGAGAAAAACAAAAGTGTGTTTCATGCGCAAAAGAGTACGCGATGGGGTGAGGGTGTAAATGATTTTTGATTTGCGATTGGGTGGATTGTAGCCCGGACCGGGGCTACATTGGGGTGGGGTCTTCGTCAGGTTTGGGTTTGCGGGTGAAGTGATGATAAAGCGCGGCGGTGAGTGAAATGAAAAAAGCGGCAAAGGTGAGGATGTCCACCGCCTTGGGCGAGATGGGTGCGGGGAAGCTTTTGTCCCAAATATATTTGATAAAGGAATGAGGCAGCGAGCCTTCGCCGAGTTGCTCTTTCACCTGCCAATGCCAATCGGTGAGCGGGCAGTAGCCGATGCCATACTTGAGGCCGAGCAGAAACCAGCAACCGACCACCACGCCCATCAGAATGAGATGCGCCCGCCGCGTGCGCGGAAACATCCATCCCAGCAAACAAGCCAGAATAAGCAGGACGTGAATGACGCCAATGAAAATGTCGAGAAACGGCAGCACGAGTGGTTTGGATTTACGATTGAGGATTTACGATTTACGAATGCAACCCAATCGTCAATCCGCAATTGTCATTCGTAAATTCAAAACCCCAATCGCATCGCGCGGTCGTTCAATTGCTCCTGCCATTTTTGGAGGTAGCTGTATTGGTGGTAGAGGGGTTCTAGGGTTTCGGGGGTCCAGTTTTCGTTGAGAGACTGGGTTTGGGTGTCGAGGGTTTGGAGGGATTGGGTGAGGGTTTGTTGGAGGGGGGTGAGTTGTTCTAGCCAGTCGAGGGCTTGGGGGGAGGTTTGGGCTTTGAGGAGGGGGGAGGTTTCGGCTTCGCGTTGGACGAGGAAAGGGTCGACGTCGCGCAAGAGTTGGCCGACTCGCTGGAAGAGATCGGCGGTGGCGGGGAGGATGTCGTGCACTTCGTCGGGCTTGCGGCCGCGCTCGAGGGTGAGGAGGTGTTGGAGGCGGCGCTTGGGGTCGCGTAGAATTTCGTGCGCGGTGTTGAGCTCGGCGAAGCGGGTTTGGGCGGTTTCTTTTTCGGTGGGGTCGGTGAATTTATCCGGATGCGTGGCGGCGGAGCGGGTGAGGAATTTCGTTTTCAATGCCTCCACCTCCAGCCACGGTTGGCGCGGTTCATCAAGCAGCGCAAAGGCGTCAGTCATCTTCATTGTTTTCCCGTTGCCACAGCCAAACGCCGAGGCCGATGGCTCCGGCAATGACGCCAAGAGCAATCACTCCGAGGATGAGCAATGAAATGCTCACGCACTGAAACTTTCGCCGCAGGAACAGGTGGTGGCGGCGTTGGGGTTGTTGACTTTGAATCCGGAATCTTCGAGGCCGGTTTTGTAGTCGAGCTCGCTGCCGGTGACGTACAGGGCGCTTTTGGGATCGACCACGACGCGGATGCCGCAGCTCTCGACGAGGATATCGCGATGGGCGGGTGAGTCCTGCAAATCCATTTTGTATTGTAAGCCGCTGCAGCCACCGCCGGTGACGGCCACGCGCAGGACGCCCTCGGGCCGGCCTTGGCGTTGGAGCAGTCCGGAGACTTTGGCGGCGGCGGCGTCGGTGAGCTTCACGAGGCGTTCGTCGCCGGTGCGATAGTTTACTTCGGTCGTGGTTTCAGTTTTGCGTTTGCCTGCGAGCATGGCTGGAGAGTATATGACAAGATGGCCCGCGAATAAAGCATTTCAATAGGGCGTCTTTTTTGAGAGGCTATTTTCCAGCATGAGGCGGTTGATTTCAATTTTTTGGGTGTTAAGCGCGGGCATTTTGTCGGCGCAGGATTTTGATTTCGGGGCCAAAACCAAGGTCACCCTGCTCGTAAACCCCGCCGTGGCCAAGGCGGGCAGTACGATTGAAGTGGGGATGCGGCTGAAAATGCCCGCAGGTTGGCACACGTATTGGCGCAATGCCGGCGAGAATGGCACGCCCACTACTATAAAGTGGACACTCCCCAAAGGCATCATCGCCGGCGAAATCCGGTGGCCCGTGCCGGAGAAGGTGGAGTGGCTGGAAATGTTCACTTACGCCTACCACGGCGAAGTGATGTTGATCGTGCCCCTCACGCTGGCGGCGGATTTACCCGCAGGCGAGCATCTGCTAAAGGCAAAAGTCGATTGGCTTGAGTGCGAGGAAACGTGCATCCCCGGCGAAGCGGCGGTAAGCGTCAAACTCATCGTGGGCACCGAAGCCAAGCCCGGCCCGCACGCGGGGATGTTTGCCAAAGCTCGCGACCAATGGCCCGCAACGATCGCCCCCGAAGGCCTCGCTGCCCAATGGGCTGGCGGGGCCAATGCCGATGGCGAGCGGATTTTGAAACTGACCGTGCCGGTGGACAGCGAAGAAACTGAAGTGCATTTTCTGCCCTTCAGTATCTCTGGCAAGAAATGGGAAATCGCCCACGCCACCCAACTCACCAAAGGTGAAAATGAATTCATCCTTTCAAAGACCATCACCAGCAAAACCGGCCAATGGCCGGCTGAAGTTCGCGGCGTGGTGCGTTTTGAAACGGCCGGCAAAGTAACCAGCCACGAAACGGCGTTTCAAATTGGGGCGATTGAACCCGAGGAAAATCCATTCAGTTTTTTTGGCGACGCCAAGTGCCAAGTGAGCGCGCGGCTGGATCACGTGCAGGCCACGGCGGGCAGCGAGGTGTTGGCCGGCGTGAGTTTCAGCATTCCGAAGCACTGGCATATTTTCTGGGAAAATCCCAACGCGCCGGGCGAGCCGCCGAAGTTTGAATGGACGTTGCCCAAGGGCATTACCGCTGGCGAAATCAAATGGCCGGAACACATTCAGTTGGAAATGTTCGGTGAGACGGCCAACGTCTACGAAAACCAAGTGATGCTGCTCGCGCCGCTCACCGTGGCGAAGGACGCCAAGCACGGCGATTATGAAATTGGCCTCAAAGTGGTGTGGCAGGAATGCGACGACAAAACTTGTGTGCCGCAGGAAAAGGAGCTGCAACTCACCCTCAAAATCGGCAGCGAGGCAACGCTGTCGAAGGCCCCGATGGAATTCAAAGCGTGGCTCGCCAAGGTGCCGAGCGAAAGCGGCAGCACGGGCGGAGGCAGTTTTGAAGGCGATGCGGCGAAATCCATTTGGTATATTTTGAGCTTCGCATTTCTGGGCGGTTTAATTCTCAACGTGATGCCGTGCGTGTTGCCGGTGATTTCGCTGAAGATTTTGGGCTTCGTGCAGCAGAGCCAGGAGAATCCCAAGCACGTTCGCAAGCTGGGGGTGGCGTATGCGCTGGGCGTGTTGTTTTCGTTTCTTGTGCTGGCGGGCGTGATGGTTGCCGCAAAGAAAGCAACGGGCATGGCATCGTGGGGCACGCAAATGCAAAACCCGTATTTTAATCTCGTACTGATGTTGGTGGTGGCGTTGGTGGCGATGAATTTGTTTGGTGTGTTCGAGGTCACGCTGGGCGGTGGGGGCGCGATGTCCAAGGCCAATGCGCTGGCCAGTCGCGAGGGATACCTCGGCGCGTTCTTCAATGGCATTCTTGCCACGGCGCTGGCCACGCCTTGTTCGGCGCCATTTTTGGCGGGGGGAATGGGCGCGGCGCTCACGCAATCCAACGGCGTGATCATCGCGGCTATGAGCGCGGTGGCGGCGGGGTTGGCGTTCCCGTATGTGCTGCTGAGTTTCAAACCGAATTGGCTGAAGTTTTTGCCCAAGCCGGGAAACTGGATGGTGCAGTTCAAACAAATTATGGGCTTCCCAATGTTGGCGGCGGCGGTGTGGTTGTTGTCGTTCACCGGGCCGATGTTTGGCAAGGGCGGCGTGTTGTGGTTGGGGGGACTGATGTGTGTGGTGGCACTGGCGGCGTGGATTTTTGGTGAGTTTATGCAACGCAACGTATCGAAGAGTTCCTTGCCCTTGCTCGCGTGTGGCGTGATTTTGGCTGGAGGATATTACGTGACGTTGGAGTGGGGGCTGGATTGGCGGCATCCGGAAAACCGGAAAACTGTCGGCGGCGGCATTGAGGTGAAAGTGGATGGGGTGCAATGGAAAAAATGGAGCCCCGAGGCGGTGGCCGAGGCGCGCGCGGCGGGGCATCCGGTGTTGATTGATTTTACGGCGGACTGGTGCGGTAGTTGCAAATTCACTAAGGCGGCAGCCATCGAAGTGAAGTCGGTTGTCGAAAAGCTGGCGGAGATTGGCGGCGTGGCGTTCTTGGCTGATTGGACAAACAAAGACGCGGTCATCACCAAAGCACTGCACGATCACGGGCGCGGCGCGGTGCCGTTGGTGTTGGTGTATCCACCGAAAGGGGAGGCGATTATTCTGCCGCCGGTGATGAGGAATCCTGAAAAGGTCTTGGAAGCGTTGGAAAAAGCCAGTAACGTTTCGCCCTGAATTTATCAAGGAAGGCGAACCTGTTTTACCAAATGAAAAATCTAAAACCCGTTTTCGCGGCGGCCATTTTATGTGCCGCTGTGGGCTGCCAAACGATTGGGCCGCGTTCGTTGCAGACGACGCATCCGCAATATAACCACGCCATCGCGCGCACGCTCGATGAGCAGTTTTTGCTAAACCTCGTGCGGCTCAAGTATCGCGACAATCCGTTTTTCCTGGAGGTGAGCAGCGTGACCACGCAGCAAACGGTGCAAACCGAATTGAGCGCGAGCGTGAAATTCCTGCGTGGCGGCGACACGCTCACGCCTTCGGCGGGGGTGACTTATAAAGAAACGCCAACTATTTCTTACACACCATTGCGGGGCGATCAGTTTTTGAAACAAATCCTTTCGCCGGTGCCGTTGGAGGCGGTGCTGATTCTCACGCAAAGCGGTTGGAGTGTGGAACGGGTGGTGAGCATTTGCGTGGAGCGCGTGAATGGCTTGGACAACGCCAGCAATGCTTCCGGCCCCACGCCCTCGCGCGAGCCGCGGTTTGAGAAATTTCAGGAGATGGTCGGCATCCTGCGCGAGCTGCAGCTGGCCGACGCGCTGGAGCTGGGCGCGGCGCCCGGCCAGCCGGATGCGGATGGGAAAATGCGGCCGGGAAATGATTTGGTGCTGCGGCTGCGTCCGGTGGCCGCGCTGGTCCCGCGCATCGTGCGGCTCAAGGAATTGCTGGGCGTGCCCGATGCGGGAAACGAATTGCGGCTCACGAATAATTTTTTCAATCGACCGGAGAATGGTCTCGCCGTTCGCACGCGGTCGATGATGGGAATTTTGTTTTATCTGTCGCACAACGCCGAAGTGCCGGCGGCGCATCGCGAGGCGGGGCTGGTGACGCGCACCTTGGCGGCGGACGGTGCGGCGTTCGATTGGAACAAAGTGACGGGCGACCTCTTCCGTGTGAAGTCGGCTGACGCGCGTCCGGCCAATGCGTTCGTAAGCGTGGCCTATCGCGGCAAATGGTTTTACCTCGAGGACAACGACCTCGAAAGCAAAAGCACATTCATGCTGCTGACGCAGTTGTTCAATTTACAGGCGGGGCAGATTAAGACCGTGGCGCCGGCGCTTACGATAGGGGTTGGCGGTTGAGGGTTGATGGGGTAGGTTGCGCGCCTTTATGAGCGAGAATTTGAAACCCTTGGTTGGAGTCATCATGGGCAGTCATTCCGACTGGGCCGTGATGGAGAATTGCGCGAAGCAACTGAAAGACCTTGGCGTGCCTTATGAGGCGAAGGTGATTTCGGCGCATCGTACGCCGGAGTTGTTGCAGCGGTGGGTGGCGGCTTCCACGGAGAATGGGATGGAGGTCATCATCGCGGCTGCCGGTGGCGCGGCGCATTTGGCGGGGGTGACGGCGGCGATTACGTCGGTGCCGGTGCTGGGGGTGCCGATGAAGGCTTGGAGCTTGGAGGGGCTTGATTCGCTGCTTTCGATTGTGCAAATGCCCGGCGGGGTGCCGGTGGGCACTTTGGCGGTGGGCAAACCGGGCGCGAAAAACGCTGCGCTGCTGGCCACGGCCATTCTCGGCAACAAATATCCGGAGTACAAAAAGGCGTACGAAGACTTCCGCGCGCAACAAACTGCCGATGGCGAGGCGAAGCAGGATTTGCCGGCGGTTTGAGTTCAACCTGATTTTTTTCTGTCATCTCGTTTTTTTGCTCGCCGCGCAGGGGTGGGGTGGGTAGATACGGGCGCACTCTTTTGGCACAAGCGCGGTTCCTTATATATAATACAGTGAAAATCTTTTCCGGCAGATCCAACCGGCCACTCTCCAAGGCCATTGCGGACAGCATCAATATGCCTCTCGGCAAGGCCATCATCCGCGATTTTCCCAATGGCGAAACTTTCGTGAAGATCGAGGAAAATGTGCGCGGCGAGGACACCTTTGTTATCCAAAGCACCTGCCCGCCGGTGAATCAGAATTTGATGGAGCTGTTCATCATGATTGACGCTCTCCGCCGCGCGAGCGCCAATCGGATTACCGCCGTGCTGCCTTTTTACGGCTACGCGCGTCAGGATCGCAAAGACCAGCCGCGCGTGCCCATCAGCGCGAAGTTGGTGGCCAACCTGTTGGTGGCCTCAGGCGCAAACCGGGTGCTCACGATGGACTTGCACGCTCAGCAGATTCAGGGATTTTTTGACATCCCCGTGGATCATCTTTATGCGGCACCGGTGATTTTTGAATATATCAAAACGCTCGATTTGGGCGATGAACTGGCAGTGGTGAGCCCTGATGTGGGCGGCATCAAAATGGCCCACGCCTACTCGCAAATGCTGCACGCAAGCCTCGCGATCGTGGCGAAGCGACGGGTTTCGGATACGGAAACGGAGACCGTTTCTGTCATCGGCAAAGTGCGCGGGAAGACGGTTTTGCTGGTGGATGACCTCACGGAAACGGCTGGCACGCTGGTTTCAGCGGCGCGTTTGCTGCGTCGACGCGGGGCGAAAAGGATTATCGCGGCGGTTTCCCACTGTGTTTTGAATGATTTGGGCGCAAAAAGAATGCGAAAATCAAACATTGACGAACTTATCTCGACTGATACTGTTCCCCGCCCCGAAATCAAGGGCTTAAAGCTGACCACTTTGTCGGTGGCCGGACTGCTCGGCGAGGCGATAAAGCGGATTCACACGAATTCATCGGTCACTTCGCTGTTTGAATTTGATGGAGTGAGAATTGGATAATTTGGACAATGAAAGCAATTGAACTAGCCGCCAACGCGCGCACCGCAAAAAAACGCAATCAAGTCAGAGCTCTCCGACACACCGGACGTCTGCCCGCCGTGATCTACGGCAGCGGCGAAGGCACCGAGCAACTGGAAGTGGACAAGAAAAGTTTCCAGCGGATGATGGCCTCCACCACCGCCACGGCGGTGCTTGTGGATTTGAACTTTGACGGCAACAGCCGGCTCGCTCTCATACAGGAAGTGCAGCACCATCCGCTGAGCCGCCAGCCGTTGCACGTGGATTTCCGCGAAGTGCGCAAGGACCAGCAAGTGCACGTCACCGTGCCCGTCATTCCGCTGGGTGAAGCGATAGGCGTGAAAGTCAGCGGCGGCAACTTGGAGCACGTGATGCGCCAAGTGCACGTGAGCGGCACCCCGGCTGCGTTGCCGGAAATGATCGAGGTCGATATCTCCGAGCTGGACATCGGCCACACCCTGCACATCAGCGACATTGCTGCGCCCGAGGGCGTTGAATTTTTGGAAAACGCAGGCAACCCGGTCTTCTCCGTATCGCGTCCGCGCGTGGAGGTGGAAGAAACTCCCGCCGAAGGCGAAGAAGGAGCCGAAGGCGAAGAAGGTGCCGAAGGCGAAGAAGGTGCCGATGGCGAAGCCAAACCCGTGGAAGGCGGGGGCGACAAAAAGTAACCCGCCGCGAGCGGTGCGCCCATGGAAGCCATGGAGGCTGCACACCTCATCGTGGGGCTCGGCAATCCGGGCGCGAAGTACGAACGCACGCGCCACAACGCCGGGTTCCAAGCGGTGGAACATCTGGCCGCCCAATGGGGTGCCGGGTGGGCCGAAGAAAAGAAAAAATTTTCCGCGCGGCTGGCCCGGGCGGAAGTGGACGGTCACACGGTGCTGCTGTGCCAACCGCTGACGTTTATGAACCTCAGCGGCGAAGCGGTGAGCGCGATTTGCGATTTTTATAAAATCGACGAACCCGACCGCGTGCTGGCGATTGTGGACGATGCCAACATTGAGTTTGGCGAAATCCGGCTGCGCCCCGGCGGCAGCGCCGGAGGCCACAACGGGCTGCGCTCGATGGAGCAGCATTTAGCCACGCAGGAGTATCCGCGCCTGCGCATCGGCGTGGGACGGCCCGCCGATGACCGGCAGGAACTGGCCAGCCACGTGTTGGGCCAGTTTGGCGAAAACGAAGCAGAAGCACTGAAACTGGTGCTGGAAAAAATGGCCGCGCAAGTGAACTGCTGGCTGGCCCACGGGCCGGAGCAGGCCATGAACGAATTTAACGGGAAGGTTTTTCCTCCCGCAACAGACGACAACGACGAGAAAGAAGAAACAGAAACGTGAAACGCTACGACGGATTATTCATCATCGACACCGCCGGCCAGTCCGACAGTGTGGACGAACACATCACCAAGCTCAACGGCCTCATCAGCGAAGCCGGCGGCAAGGTGACCAACGAACAAAAACTCGGCCGCCGCGGCTTCGCCCGCATTGCCAACAAACGCCACAAAGGTGGCTTCTACATAAACCTCCAGTTCGAAATGGAAGGCAGCGCCCTCGAGGGACTGCGCAAGGAACTAGCCAAACGCCCGGAATTTTTCCGCGCCCAAATCACCCACTCCACCGGCGCCCCACTCGAGTTGGCCGCCAGTTAACCCCAAGCTCCTCCCGCTATGCCGAACTATAATAAAGTCATTTTAATGGGCAACCTCACCCGCGATCCCGAGGTGAAATACACCTCCGGCGGCACCGCCATCGCCAAGCTCGGCATGGCCATCAACCGCACGTGGACGAATAAAGAAGGCCAGAAACAGGAGGAAACCACCTTCGTGGATGTGGACGCCTTCGGCCGCCAAGCCGAGGTTATCGGCCAGTATCTCAAAAAAGGCCGGCCGGTGATGATCGAAGGCCGCCTGAAGCTTGACCAATGGGATGACAAACAAACCGGCCAAAAACGCAGTAAGCTCGGCGTAACATTGGAAGGATTTCAATTTCTCGATTCTGGCGGCGGCGGCGGTGGTGCTGGCGGCGGTGGTG
>DQLO01000251.1 GCA_015660155.1 Verrucomicrobiota bacterium | reverse complement strand
GTTCGAACCTCGCATGTTGCTGACGCGCCAGCCGATGTGGGGCCATTCACATATTGAAGTGGCTGATTTCAATAACGACAACCACCCCGACCTCCTCATCACTAACGGAGACAACGGCGAATTGGATCCCGCCCTTTCGCGCCCTTATCACGGAGTGCGTGTGCATTTGAATGATGGGAAAAACGATTTCACGAAGGAACTTTTTTTCTCACAGCCCGGCGCATACAAAGCCCTTGCACGCGACTTCGATCAGGATGGCGACTTGGACATCGCCTCCATCGCGTATTTCGCGGATTACAAACTGAACCCCAACGCGGGGTTTATTTATTTGCGACAGGACAAGTCCCTGCAATTTTCCGCCCATACACTGCCCGAAGCCGACCGCGGGCGATGGATTACACTGGACGCCGGCGACGTTGATCGCGATCAGGATATCGACCTTTTTCTCGGCGCATACAATATGCCTCAACGGCAAATTCCAGACGCCCTTCAAAAACGCTGGGCTGAAAACCCAACCCCCATTTTGATCCTGAAAAATCTCACGAAATAACACCCGCATCCCGCGGGTTTTGCGGCTGAATATGTGTTGCATTCGCGATGTCTGATGGGTACAATTTTTACTTCAAACATGAAAGCATTCTTCACACTTGCCCCCGTTTTTGCTGCGGTTTTTGCCTTGAACGCCGCCGACCCGACCGAGGGGCCCAAGCCGGTCAGCTATTTCGACCAAATCCGCCCCATCCTGCAGGCCAATTGTCAGGGCTGCCATCAACCGGCCAAGGCCAAGGGCGGTTATGTGATGACCGATTTTGCCGGCCTATTAAAGGGCGGCGATAATGAAGGCGCAGCGGTCGTGCCGGGCAAGCCGATGGACAGCGCGATGCTCGCACTCATTGCTCCCGACAAAGATGGTGAAGCGGAAATGCCCAAGGGCAAAGAGCCGCTGCACAGCGCCGAAATCGAACTGATCAAAAAATGGATCGCCGAGGGCGCGAAGGACGACACGCCCGCCAACGCGCAACGCAAAGTCGATGCCGAACACCCGCCGGTTTACACGTTGCCGCCGGTTATCACGTCGCTGGATTATTCGCCCGACGGCACACTGCTCGCGGTGGCCGGTTTCCACGAAGTGCTGCTGCACAAAGCCGATGGCTCCGGATTGGTCGCGCGGTTGATCGGCTTGAGTGAGCGCATCGAAAGCGTCCGCTTTTCGCCCGATGGAAAATTCCTTGCCGTCACCGGCGGCAATCCCGCGCGCCGGGGCGAAGTGCAGGTTTGGGACGTCGCCACGCGCAAACTCGCGCTCTCCCATTCCACCACCTTCGATACCATCTACGGCGCCAGTTGGTCGCCCGACGGCAAAGCCATCGCCTTCGGCTGTGCGGACAACACCGTGCGCGCCATCAACGCCAAGACCGGCGAACAAATTTTCTATCAAGGCGCCCACAACGATTGGGTGCTCGGCACGGTGTTCGATGTGAAAGGCGAAAACCTCATCTCCGCCGCGCGCGATATGACCGCCAAACTCACGGTTTTCAAATCGTCCCGCTTCGTCGACAACATCACCTCCATCACGCCGAAGGCGCTCAAGGGCGGCATCGCCTCCATCGCGCGGCATCCCACGCGCGAGCATATTCTTGTGGGCGGCGCGGATGGCGCACCTCAGATTTATCGCATCTTCCGCCAAACCAAACGTGTGATTGGCGACAACGCCAATCTCATTCGCAAATTCCCCGACATGCCCGGCCGCATTTTCAGCGTGCGTTATTCCAAAGACGGCAACGCCTTCGCCGCCGGCAGCGCCATCGACGGGCACGGGCAAGTAACGATCTATTCAGCCAACTTACCTGAAAAAACGCCCGCCAATATCAAAGCCATCCAAGCCAAACTCCTGAAGGATCGCAAACCGGCGGAGATCATCAAGCTCGATAAATTCCACAACGACGGCGTAAAACAAATCGCCAAGCTCGATATTCCCGCCAGCGGGATTTACGCGCTGGCGTTTAGTCCCGATGGCAAAACGCTCGCCGCCGCGGGCAGTGACGGCCACATCCGTTTTCTAAATACCGCCGACGGCAAGGAGTTGAAAAAATTCGTGCCCGTCACGCTGAGCAAACCCGCCGCCAACATCGCCGTGGCCATCGCGGGCGGCGTGGACACCACGGAGACCATCGCCGAATCGCTGCCCAAAGGCGCGAAGGTTGCCAGCTTGAGCATCGAGCCCGCGACGATTTCGCTGTCGGGCGCAAGCGATTACACCCAAGTGCTCGTGACCGCCCAGTTGAGCGACGGCACGCGCGCGGATGTCACGCGCATCGCCAAGCTCACCCTCACCGGCGCCGTGGCCACGGCCAACGCGCGCGGACAAGTGACGCCCGCCAAAGATGGCGCGGGTCAATTCATCGCCGAATTAGGCGGACAAAAAGTTTCCGCCAAATTGACCGTGAATGGCATTGGCACAAAACGGCAAATTGATTATGTGCGCGACGTGATGCCGGTGCTTTCCAAACTCGGCTGCAACGCGGGCACGTGCCACGGCGCGAAGGACGGCAAAAATGGATTCAAACTTTCGCTGCGCGGTTACGATCCGCTGTACGATGTGCGGGCGTTCACGGATGAATTGGCCAGCCGCCGCGTGAATATCGCCTCGCCGGCGGATAGCTTGATGCTGCTAAAATCCACCGGCGCCGTGCCGCACGAAGGCGGTGGGGTTGCAAAAACGGGCGACAAATATTACACCATTTTGCACGAGTGGATCGCCACCGGCGCGAAGCTGAATTTGAAGTCGGCGCACGTGGCGTCCATCGAGTTGTCGCCGCAAAAGCCGGTCATCCAAAACATCGGCGGCCGCCAACAAATGCGCGTGCTGGCCACGTACACCAACGGCGAAAAACGCGATGTCACTGCCGAGGCATTCATTTCCAGCAGCAACCAAGACGTGGCCGATGCCGATGAGGGCGGGCTCGTCACCGTGCTGCGGCGAGGCGAGGCGGCTGTGCTGGCGCGCTTCGAGGGCGCCTATGCGGCCACCACGGTAACCGCGATGGGCGATCGCTCGGGCTTTGTTTGGAAACAACCGGAGACATGGATCGCGATTGACAAACTGACCGCCGCCAAATGGCAACGCATGAAAATCTCGCCTTCGGGCCTGTGCAGTGACGCGGATTTTCTGCGGCGCGTGTATCTCGATCTCACCGGCCTGCCGCCCAGCGCGGAGGTGGTGGAAAAATTCCTTACAGACAAACGCGACACTCGCGCCAAACGATCCGCGCTCATCGACCAACTCGTGGGCGGCGACGCATATGTCGATCATTGGGCCAATAAATGGGCGGACCTGCTGCAGGTGAACCGCAAGTTTCTCGGCGCGGAAGGGGCAAAGGCG
>DQLO01000198.1 GCA_015660155.1 Verrucomicrobiota bacterium | reverse complement strand
CCGGTGGTCATCTCTGACCTCAGGTCAAACGAGAACTATTTTGAAGTAAACCATATTGTAAAGACGACTGTGACTCGGAAAGCCGTGCCTTCAGATGTGGATCGACGTGACATTGAAATCAAAGCTTGGGAAGAGGAGGAATTCCACTTGAAGCCTAAACCTGAAAAATTGGAGGTGGGAAAAATCTTCGGACAAAAGCTCAAACCTTCCGGTGGGCAGTCAATTTATTGGACGGGCGGGGTGAAATTGAAAACCCAGATTGAAAAGGACAAACTGGTGGCGGAATTTGAGGACCTCCAGAAGAGTAAATTGACCGATGAGACGAAGAAAAAGTTGCAACTTCTGATAATTCGCATTGGTGAACAGGAAAAGAAAGTTGAACAATCCAAAGTGGAGGTGGCGCAAAGGCAGGATGGTGATTTGGTCACCACACTGTTTCAGTATGAAGGAGAATTGGTGGCATCAGGCTCGTTCCGTTTTGACATGATGATTTACGACAAGCTGTTGGGGTACGACCTCACGACTGTCCGCAATGCCACGCTAAAGACGCTGGAGTTTCCATTCAAAATTATCGCGCCATTCCTCGTGATGATTATTGCGAGCTTGCTCACGCGGCCTAATTCCAAGGAAGCGCTGGATCGATTGTACGTGCGAATGAAAACGCCGGTGCAGCCCGATCCCGAGGAGGACAAGGCCGAGATGGAAAAAAGCTACGCCGAGCCGAGCCGCTTTGATGATCGAAAACTATTCCCCAACACGCAACTGGAAATCCAACGGCCCACTCCGATGGATTACTGGGGGTTCATCGCCTGCTTCGCGATTTGTTTCGCGATCATCGGGTTGGTGTTTTGGGTGGCGGGTATTGGAGCGTAAGCACTCGCCTCACTCCTCGCCGTTGCTTTGGTTGCTGGCGATGACTTTTTGCTCCATTTCGCGCGGCATATTTTCGTAATGGCTCAGCGCCTCGGTGTGCAGGCCGCGGCCTTCGGTGAGGGAACGCAGGTTGGTGGAGTATTTGTAGAGGTCCATTTGCGGCACGTGCGCCTTCACCACTTGAAACGCGCCGTCGGTGTCCATGCCCTGGATTTTGCCGCGTCGGCTGTTGAGGTCGCCCATCACCGCGCCCATGAATTCCTCGGGCACCATAATTTCCACGTGCATGATGGGCTCGAGCAAACAGGGCTTGGCGGCTTTGAAGGCTTCGCGGAAGGCTTGTTTGCCTGCGATTTGGAAGGCCATATCCTTGGAATCCACGGGGTGCTCTTTGCCGTCGTAAAAATCCACCTTCACGTCGACCACGCCGTAGCCGGCGATGATGCCTTCGGTGCAGGCTTGGGTGACGCCCTTTCTCACCGAAGGCACGAAGCTGCGGCTTACGTTTTGGCCCACGAGCGACTCGATGAATTCCACACCAGAATCGCGTTCGCGCGGCTCGATGCGGATCCACACTTCGGCAAATTGCCCGGCACCGCCGGATTGTTTTTTGTGGCGATACTTGCTCTCCGCTGGAATGGTGATGGCCTCGCGCAGAGGCACGCGCGGTTCAGATAGTTCAATCTCCACATGATAGCGTTCCTCGAGTCGTTTGCAGATGACTTTGAGATGCAGCTCGCCTTGGCCGGAAATGACAGTTTGGTGCAGGTCGCCGTCCACGCGATAAATGAAAGTGGGATCCTCCTCGTGCAACGCGGCGAGGCCGACGGCGATTTTATCCTCATCGCCCTTGCCTTTGGAGCGCAGCGCGAAGTGGATGTTCGCACCGGGGAATTCAATCGGTGGCAGCGCGGCATCCAACTTGCCGCCCACGAGGGTGTCGCACGTGTGGGTGTGCTTCAGCTTCACTAACGCGCCGAGGTCGCCCGGCGACATCGTGTCCACCGTCACGCGGTCTTTGCCGTTGAGCACGTGAATCTGATTGATCCGCTCGGAGGATTTGTGCGTGGTGTTTTTCAAATCCGCGCCGTGCGTGAGCGTGCCCGCGTGCAATTTGAAAAACGACTGCGATCCCACGTGGCCTTCGTTCATCGTTTTGTAAATGAAGAGCACCGGCTCCTTGTCGGTGAGGTTGATTTCCGTTTCGGATTCATCGGAAGTCACGGCCTTGCTCACCGGATGATCAGCGGGCGAAGATCCATAGCGCGCGATGAAATCCATGAGGCAAGTCACCCCCACATTGGTGGTGGCCGAGGTGGCGAACACGGGAATGAGCCCTTCCGCCTGCAGCGCTTTGTGGAGGCCGCTGCGCAATTCCTCCTCGGTAAGGTTGCCTTCCTCGAAGAATTTTTCCAGCAGCGAGTCGTCCGATTCGGCAATCAGCTCGATGAGTTCCGTGTGCAAATCTTCCGCCTCGGGGCAATCTTCCTCGGTGAATTTCCCACTGCCATCGGTTTCGAAAGTGACGAGTTTTTTGTTCAGCACATCCATCACCTGATTGAAACCGGGGCCGACATTCATCGGCACCGTGAGCGGCATCACTTTTTTGCCAAAGTTCTCGCGTAGGCTGGCCAGTGCCGTTTCAAAATTCACGTGTTCCTTGTCCAACCCGTTCACCGCCACCAGATGCGGCACCCCGAGTTCGCGCGACCAATCCCACACTTTGGTGGTGCCGACCTCCACGCCGTTGGTGGCGTTGATGACCACCAATGCCGAGTCGCACACGCGCAATGGCCCGAGCGCCTCGGCCATAAAATCGAGGTAGCCGGGGGTGTCGATAAAGTTGAGTTTCTTGCCGCCAAACTCCACGCACAACGGCGTGGCGTTGATGGAAATTTGGCGCTCCTTTTCCGCATCGTGATAATCGCTCATCGTCGTGCCGGCCTCGATGCTGCCCAGCCGGTTGATGGCGCCCGCGGCGGCCTCGATGCTTTCGGCCAGCATTGTCTTGCCCGATGATGCGTGGCCTACGATGGCGAAATTACGAATGTCTTCTGAGGGATAGAGTTTCATAGGATCAATTTAACAGGGGGTTGAAGGAATGGGGTTGGGAGGGGGCAGGGAAGGGTGAGGCACAAAAATGGCCGGGTGTGGGGGCGGCAAAGGAAAATCCTCCGCCCCCGCACGGCACAAGCCCACACAGTCCTGTACGGAAACAATCCATGGTGGATGCCGATTGTTTCCGCGCGAGGCGGATTGGACAAGGAAAATGTGCCGTTATTTGTCGCCCAATTTGGACTCAATGCGGTCGAGTTTTTGGTTCAGCTTACGATAGCCGTGCCCGAGCCACACCAGCAGAATGAACACCCCCACCACGCCCACGCCGATCCACTGGATTTTGCTCCAGATGGACCACGCCGCGCCGATGGAAGCGGCCAGCAACGCCAGCCCCATTGCGAGGTTTAGCGCCACGCGCTTGCCGCCTTTGGGCAGCGCGTCGCCCATCAATTCCTTGCTGTTGATCATGCAGAAAAAAGTGAAGTACGCGATCGGCAGCAGCACCATCCCGAAAATACTGGTGGGCACGGCCAGCCAGAATTTGGCGTCCGCGTTGCTCCAAAGATACAAAAATCCAAGCGCGCCGGTGATGCCCGGCAGCAAGGAACCGGCGCGGTGAACGACGCCGCTCATCTTCGCGCCAAGCGCTTCGGTAAGGCAAAATCCGTTGATGAGCATCAAAATGATAATGGTGGAAACGGCCATGCCCACCACGCCGATGCCGAAGATGGTTTGGGAAACGGCTTTGTTGCCGGTGAGTTTTTCCAGCGAACCGGCGAGTTGAAAGGCGTCACGGCTGACGAGCATCGCGGCGAGTTGGCGATCCTGATGGTTGGGCGATTCCAACACGCCGAGATGCGTTTGGATGCCCGCCAGATTTTTTTCGTAGGCTCCCTGCAATTTCGCGGTTTGTTCCGTGGCCATTTTTGTGTCCAGTAATCCTTCGTCATACTTGCCGTGAAACTGATTGGCGGAAGCAATCACCACGCAAGTGGTGGCGAGGAAAAATGGGATGAACAAGCCCATGCCGAGATCGAAGCTGGCCAGTCCGCGATGTTCTTTGCCCCAGCCTTTGCGCAGCATTGAGTAGGGGAGTAGAAAGGTCATGTTGATACCCACGGCGGTGGCGGCGGCGGTGACCATTCGGTCGCGTTGGGAATCGAGAATGATGTTGTTCCAATAATCCGGCGCGCTGGAGGCGGCGATGAATCCCGCGAATTTATCAGCCGGTTGCGAGAGTAAACTGAAATCCGGAATGAAGCCCTTGGCAATGGCACCCCAGTCGAGTTCCCCAGCCATCACGACGACCACCCCAAAAAAGCTCAGCACGATGATGGCCACCAAAATTTTGAGGATCATTTCAAATGCTTTAACCCC
Source organism: Verrucomicrobiota bacterium (assembly GCA_015660155.1). Taxonomy (GTDB): domain Bacteria; phylum Verrucomicrobiota; class Verrucomicrobiia; order Limisphaerales; family UBA1100; genus JACNJL01. The sequence goes on along the minus strand of DQLO01000198.1, from coordinate 2,046 downwards.
TTTGCTGTCGTACATCCACACCACCACCGTGGCGGTGGCAAAGAGCACAAGGGCGCAGAGGAGATCGCCGTTTTCGCCATTAAAGAGGCCGAGGTTTTGCTGGAGCGCGGCGGTGCCGAGGGAGAATTGCGGCATCGCCCACACGAGGTTGGCGAGCATCGCGGCGATGAGCCAGCCCCAGCCGAGCACGGGGTTGATGTGTTGGTTGATGGCTTGGAAAGGGCTTTTGCCGGTGGAGAGAGTGACGTAGCCGATGACCGAAAGCATCAGCACGCCGAAGATCATCATCAACGGTTGGAGCCAAAGCAGTTGTGTGCCGCCGATGACGCCGAGGTAGAGGCTGCCGGCCAGCGAACCGCCGCCCAGCGTGATGGCACCCTGCAACCAACCGGGGCCGGAGAGCTTGGAGTAGGTGGAGATTTTTTTGGAGACGGAAGCGTTCTCAACGCTGGTTAGCAGCTCCTTTTCCTGGGCAAGTGAATCGTTTTCTTCGCTCATAAACTGGGGAAGATGGAACGGTTTTTTCCGCCGAATTGGAAGCCTGAAGTGTGGGCAGGGACACGCTGCGCGTGTCCACGGACGCGCACAGCGCGTCCCTACCTTTTCTTCGCGAAATCAAAACACACCAAATGCGTTTCACTGCGGAGATAAACGCGGCGGTCGGCCATCGCGGGCGCGGCCCAGCAGGGGGGGCGGAGTTGGGGGACTTGGTACGCGGCCAACTCGGTTGGCTTTTTGGCGTTGAGGGCGAACAGGCCGAGCTTGCCGGTTTCGCCGAGCACGATGAGTTTGCCGTCGGCTTGGATGAAGGAGCCGCGGCCATACTTTTTGGTGGGCGGGCCGAATTTGTTCCACGACTCGTCTTGATCCCAAAGCAGTTTGCCAGTGGCAAATGTGACGCAGCGAAAGCGGCCGTCCGGCTCGTTGCGTCCGCTGAAGGCGTAGAGGTTGCCCTTGTGCACAATGGGCGTCATCCAGTGCAAGCCGAGCACTTCATCGTGGCGACGGTTTTTTGCGCGGCGTTGGAGGGTGCTCCACACTTCGGTGAAGCCGCTGAGGTCGGGTTTGATTTTGAGTACGAACGCGCCTTCGCCATAATAGGCCGAGGAACAAAAAACGTGGTCGTCGATGACGACAGGGTTGGAGGCGTTCACCGATTCGTTGGAGCGCGCGCGGAACCATCGCTTGAAATGGACCTTGCCGGTTTTGGGATCGAGCGCGACGAGGCCCTGTCGCATCAGGCAAAAGGCCACGCGTTTGCCGTGCACGGTGGCGATGACGGGCGAGGCGTAGCTGGCGAGTTTTTCCGCGCCATTCCAATCCATCAACGGCTCGCCGGGCCAGCCGAGTTTTGGGGTTTTGTGCCACGTAGTTTTGCCCACGCTTTGCCAAACGGTTTTTCCAGTTTGGGCGTTGAAGGCGACCATGCCGCTTTCGGGTTGGCCGCCCACCATGGTGAGCAGCAAATTGCCTTCAAGCACAGGAGTGCTGCCGACGCCGAAGAAGTTGGGGTGCACCTTGAAATCCTTGTGCGTGTCGCGCCGCCAAATTTGTTTGCCCGTTTTGAGATCGAGACACAGCAGCACGCCTTCCGCGCCGAAGGTGTAACAGCGATCTTTAGTCAGCAATGGCGCGCCGCGCGGGCCGTTGTTGTAGCCGTAGGGATCTTCGTACGTGGTGGGGTAGGCGTGGCGCCAAATGAGTTTGCCGGTTTTGGCATCGAGACAATCGATGGCCTCCACGTCGAGATGCATGGCGATGGCGGCGGGCCATTCGATGAAGCCGCGGCGGCGTGTGGTTTGGATTGCCGCTTTGAGGGAGGCGTCGGTGAGGCGTTCTTTGGCTTTTAGCGCGGCAAGTTCGCCGTTGATGTATTTGATGACCAACGCGGGCGAATCATTTTCCTCTACTTTATATAATTTACTGGCGCGGTGGAACACCACCACTTTGCCATTGCGAATGGACGGCGCGGAATAGCCGGTGCCAATGCGCCGCGAAAAAATTTGTGGCGGGCCAGCTTTGGGGAACGCATCGAGGATGCCTTTT
>DQLO01000229.1 GCA_015660155.1 Verrucomicrobiota bacterium | reverse complement strand
TCACCCTGCAAATCGAAAAACAAATCCGCCTTCGTCTCGAAGCCGTAGTAGGGGCTGTTGTAAATCACTGCGGGCAGTTCCGGTGCCGCACCAAGGATGGCCGCAAAGTGCTCGCGCTGCGCTGCAGGCGAAGTGCCGCGCGAAAGCAATCGCGGGATGACCATTAACCCCCGCGCGCCAATCTCCTGCGCGTGCGCTGCGTGGGCGGCTGCCGTGCGAGTGTTCACCGCGCCCGTGCCCACGATAACCGGCACGCCGGCATCAGTGAGCGCGGCCACGCCGGCTTGGCGTTGGGCATCGGTAAGCAACGGCCAATCGCCCATCGAGCCGCAGTACACCACGGCGTTCATCCCCGCGCCCATTAACTCCTGCGCCTTGCGCACCAACGCGGCAGTGTTCGGCGCGCGGTCCTCGCCGCAAGGCGTCATCAAGGCAGGAATCCCGCCACAAAAAATCGTGCTGTCCATAAATTCGGTGAGGCGGTTTTAATGGGTGACGGAGGTTTTGTCGATAACGCAGCGCGGCAGCACATTTCGGGCATTGACGAACGGCGGCTGTGAGGCCAGAATTTTTCTCATGACCAAGCACTTCCTTACTACTGTTATATTATTGGCCCTCACCTTTTCCGCTTTGGCGAAGGACAAGGATTACACGCCCATCTTCGATGGCAAAACGCTCAAGGGCTGGACGCAGCTCAACGGCACAGCCACGTATCGCGTGGAGAAAGGCATCATAATCGGCAAAACGAAAGAGGGCAGCCCGAATTCGTTTCTGTGCTCGGATAAGTTGTACGGCAACTTTGATTTGAAGTTTGAAGTGAAGGTGGACAACAAGCTCAACAGCGGCGTGCAAATCCGCTCCCAAACCCGCGGCGGCCCCAAAGGGCGAGTGAATGGCCCGCAAGTGGAGATCGAGGCCAGCGGCGCGAAGGGCGCGGAGGCCGGTTACATTTACGGCGAGGCGGCGGGCGGCTGGATGACGCCCAAGGCAAAACTCATCCCCCACAAGCACTTCAAGGACGGCCAATGGAACGCCTTCCGCGTGCTCGCGCAGGGCACGCGCATTCAGGTTTGGATCAACGGAAAACAGATTTCCGACCTCACCGATGAAGCAAAATTCAAGAGCCACCCCAAGGGATTTATCGGCCTGCAAGTGCACGGCATCGGTAAAAAAGCGGGGCCCTTCGAAGTCTGCTGGCGCAATCTGGAGATCATTGAACTCAAGTAGGTACCAATCATGAAGAAATTGTTTCTTGTCATACTCATCGCCCTCGCGCCTCTGGTTTCGGCCAAGGAAAAAGGCTGGGTAACACTTTACAACGGCAAAGACCTCACCGGCTGGCAGACCACCGGCAACTGGCTCCCGCAAAAGGACGGCTCAGTGCTCATCCAACCGCGCAAAGGCGAAAAGGGCTGGCAACGCTACAAGGCCTACCTCTGGACGAAGCGCACTTATAAGGATTTTGTGCTGCACGTGGAATACAAGTACCCGCCCAAGGGTAACAGCGGCATTTACTTCCGCGTGCGCGACCGCGACAACCCCGTGAAGACCGGTATTGAGGCGCAAGTACTCGATTCATTCGGCAAAAAGAAAGTGGGGCCGCACGATCACGGTGGCATCATCAGCGCGGTAGGAGCCTCCAAGAACATGTCCAAGAAACCCGGCGAATGGAACACCATGATCGTCACCTGCAAGGGTCACCACCTGCAGGTGAAACTGAACGGCGAACAGATCGTCGACATTCAACTGGATAAAACTCCGGTGAAAGACCGTCCGCTCGAGGGCTACATCGGTCTGCAAGACCACGGCGAGCCCAACAACCTCTACTTCCGCAATATTAAAATTAAAGAGCTCTAGTGAGCGACGCCGTCAATAATCCACCCGCCGGCTTGCCGCGATATGACCGACGAAGAATGCCTGCAAGCGGTGGGCCAATCTCCGGATGGTGACGGCGAATAACCGCTACTCGAAAGCCTCCAACTTACCCGCTGCTTTTTCCCATTCGGGGGTGAGGCAGTCGAGGGTGGATTGGGCGGTGGTAAGTTCTCGGTTGATGGTCATGGCTCGGCCGGGGTTGTCGTAGGTTTCGGGATCTTCCAGCTCGACGGTGAGTTTTGTGATTTGGGCTTCGGCTTTTTGGATTTCTTTTTCGAGGCGTTTGACTTCGGTTTCGATGCCGCGCCGGTCGCGGCTTTTGGCGTTTCGGGCTTCGGCTTCGGCGCGTTTGCGGGCGCGTTGGTCGCCTTTGTTGACGGGCGCGGCGTTCGCAGGATTTGTAGCGACGGCTTTGGCACCACCGGTGAGGCCGGCGCGGGCGGTTTCGGCGTGGGTCTTTTGCAGATAATAATCGTACCCGCCGGGGAAGGTGCGCAGGCGACCGGCGTTGACGTGGACGGTTTGCTCAGAAATCAATCGGATGAAATGAACGTCGTGGCTGATGAAAACAAGCGTGCCTTCGTATTGCTTGAGCGCGGTGATGAGGGCATCGATGCTGGCGATGTCGAGGTGGGTGGTGGGCTCGTCCATCAACAAAAGGTTTGGCGGATCGAGCAGAAGTTTCACCAAAGCCAAGCGGCTTTTTTCGCCGCCGCTGAGGATGCCCACGCGTTTGAAAACGTCGTCGCCGCGAAAGAGAAATGAGCCGAGCACGGTGCGGGCGTGTTCTTCGGTGAGGCGTTCGGGGGTGTCGAGCGCTTCCTCGAGCACGGTGGCGCTGGGATTGAGCACGTCCACGCGGTTTTGCGAAAAGTAACCGCTCTTGCAATTATGCCCCGGAAGATGCTGGCCGGCCTGCGGTTTCAGCACGCCGGCAAGGAGTTTTAACAGCGTCGATTTGCCCGCGCCGTTGGGGCCCACAAGCACGGTGCGTTGGCCGCGCTCGATTTCGATTTCCATTCCGCGATACACCTCGTTGTCGCCATACGCGAAATCGATGCCCTTGAGCGTGAGCACGCGTTGGCCGCTGCGTTCGGGTTGCGGAAAACGGAAGCCTTTCATCCGGCGATCTTCGCCCTGCGGCGCGTCCACCATCGTGGCCTTCATGCGGTCGATTTGCTTTTGCTTGCTCTTGGCTTG